>JBDKUO010000040.1 GCA_039679645.1 Armatimonadota bacterium | reverse complement strand
CGCTGGAAGAGGCACGGAATCGAGACAATCGCACATTTGCGCTCTGCAGTGCTTAATAAAAGAACTGGCAATATATTAGAGGCTGCCAAAATTGCAGCGTGATTCCGTAAATCTGACATGCACCCATCGAGCGACCGTCTGTTGACACAGCCATCGGCGTCAGGTAATATCTGGATATATGGATTTTGAGGATGCATAGAGGGCCTTTGGATATGGCAGACTATACAGGCAGTGGAGATGACAGGCCGTTGGCCAAACTGATCGAGGAGCTTGCGACGAAGCAGGGTTTCACGGAATCTTCGCTTAAGGGCGTTAAGTTCGTCCGGTCGAACAAGCCGATTCCCAGGAACCCAGTCGTATATGAACCGAGCATAGTGATAATCGCCCAAGGACACAAAACCGGCTACCTTGGAAACGAGGTCTACAGGTACGACCCATACAACTACCTGGTGCTCTCGGTCCCGCTCCCGTTTGAATGCGAGACAAGCGGAACACCCGAGGAACCCCTCCTCGGGGTGATGATAAGCGTGGACGTGACAACAGACAGTGAGCTGCTGCTGGACATGGATGATAATGCTTCGTTATCAGGTTCGATGCCACGAGGCATCTACTCGACGCCTTTAACAAATGAGATGCTCTGCGCTACAGAACGGCTGCTCGAGTCCATGCAGAATCCTCTTGATGGGCGTATGCTGGGACCGCAGATCGTTAGAGAGATCATCTACAGAGTGCTGTGCGGTGAGCAAGGTGGAGCACTGCGACTACTGGCAGCTCGTCATAGCCGCTTCAGCCAAATCGCGAAGGTGATGAAGCGGATGCACACGGAGTATGGTTCGGAGCTTGATATCAGCACACTAGCCAGCGAAGCGAACATGAGTGTGTCCTCATTCCACAGCAACTTCAAGGCCGTTACTGCCGTCTCGCCGCTGCAATATCTCAAGAGCATCCGCCTGCACAAAGCGAAAGTAATGATGATACAGGACGGCATCAGCGCCAGCAGCGCCGCCAGCAGAGTAGGCTACGAAAGCGCATCCCAGTTCAGCCGGGAGTTCAAGCGGTATTTCGGATGCAACCCCTCGGAAGCAGTCGCCCAAATGCGGGCTGTGGTGGAGTCACCTAGCGGTGGTTGAATGCTACTTGCAAAATGCTCATCTGAGTAGGAGTTCCAACTGAGTCCAGCCAGGAGGCGCAGTTCAGCAGTTGTAGTAAGGCACAAAGCTCCCCTCAATTGCGAGGAAAGAGAGACTGATGAAGCAAACGACAACATAACATAGTCGCTGTCTGCAGGTGTAGAAGAACTTGCCACAAAACGTAGAGCGGTTCGTGATTTTAACTCTTGCCCTATCAAATGCTTGCTCATGAGATTTGGGCCGATGGCACAAATAATGACCTATTTGTGTTCGTTTCTGTTTCATAGAACTGACTTTTGCTCAAATCGACCGAGACGCAAGTTGCGAAACACATCCATGATTTCTGAGACTGCGCATATCCAAGAGCTATATTGAGCTCAATATTGAAGCTTTTCCACAGCCTATCTTGTGGCCGAGGTAGCTGCGAAAACCTGTGGCATGAATGTGAAATCTGTCAGCCAACCGGTCATAGAATAGTTCGTAGACTTAGCTCTTGCCCGACCACCTCCATCAAGAGCTAATTATGAACTCTTGCCCTCACGATGTGCGCACAACTTTCCGGCAGACCTTTCAATGTGTCTAGCCTCTGCGGAATGATATAATATTTGCCGGTAACCTTCGACGATGTCCGACGTCATTAAGTCAAAGACATCGGAGGTAAGCAATGTATACAGACGATTCTTTCCTAGTAAACGCTGTCCTGCTAGGTGACAAGGACGGCTATGGGAAACTCGTAGACAAATACAAGAAGATGGTTTACGGCATCGCATGGAGTAATCTTGGTGATGTCGACCTTTCTGAAGACGCTGCCCAGGAGACATTCGTCAAAGCGTATACTTATCTTGGCACGCTCCGCGAACCCGGCAAATTCGCAGGATGGCTGGCAAGGATTGCTCGAAACGTCTGCGGTTCGCTGGGGCGTGGGATAAAGCGTGAGAATGCCTTCCACAATAGATTGGCTGTTCTTGAATCCGCAGAGGCCGGGCCGCAAGAAGAGGACCGCGAGTCTCTATCACAGCAGCTCTGGGACTCCTTTGCCAAGCTACCGGTCATCCACCGCGAGGCGCTGACTCTATTCTACGTGGAAGGCAAGAGTATAGCTGAGGCCTCTTCGGCATTGGGAATAGCCGAGCAAACCATGCGCACAAGACTGCACCGGGCAAGGACCGCGCTGCGCACTCAGCTTGAGCATATGCTGGAAGAATCCCTTTCCGACATGCAGCCGAGCAGAGGTTTCACACGATCAGTCATTGTCTTGCTTCCTCTTACGCCAAAGGGTGCGACCGGAGTCGGCCTCTTGGCTGTTCTCGGAAAACTGTCCGCAAGCATCTCATTTATGTTGTGGACGGTAGCAGTTTCTGCGCTACCTTTATGGGTGTTCTACTCCCTGTTCAGCAGACTCGAAGAGTCCAGCCTGGAAGATGCTCCTCAGAACCAAACAGCCAGAGCGATGATCAGGAGGGTATATAGGAAGGCCGCCTTTAAAACGTTCGCAACCGTCACTGCATTTTTCGTGCTAAATAGATTTGTCGGCCCGATGACTGCAGTGCGAATCGAAGCGGTGGTTATTGGCTGTATGTTTTTGCTTGTAATCATTGGAGTCAGCCCTCAACTACTCGGTCGGATACGCATCCCCGGCGCAACATCGCGCATTCTGATGTACGGAGTCATCTTTGCTGCTATTGTGGCGGCTGCATTCTTCGATGCGCCCGATGTTACCGGTGCGGTGGCGTTTATTGTGATAGGCATCATTAGCTATTTCACTGATCCACAAATGCCGCCAATGTGGGCAGTGAGTAGCTACAATCCGTTCTCGCGCATAGCTGGGCTGCCAGAGATCGATATGCGACTTTCTCGTAAACTGTCGAAGCTTGATCTGCGTACTTTCGCCAGGCTGCTAGCTGAAATGCGGCAGGTGCGCGACTATCGTTTTGAAGGAGATACCGTCTGCCTCTCGCTCTTCAGCATGTCGCGCAATCCATTGGAAACTATCGGCATTGTGCCAAGCCGAACACAGATGACCATTGGGACGGACGGAGTATGCACAACGACTATCAGCAACGCCGATTTGGCAGAGCAGGCCTGCCACACGATAAGATATGCACTGAGTCTCTTTGCCGAGGGACGCATACAGGATGTGCGCGATATTTTTTTCCTCAGTCCGGACCGATCCTCGCCGAGGGTTGCGATCAGCATTCGGAATCATCGGATCATAGCGCTTATAAACATCTGGTTCGGTATCATGTTTATGGTGGATCAATGGGCGGCGCGGTCGAAAACCCAGCAGGCAATCATCCATATACCTGGTCTCGTAATACCTTTGATCGCGCTGGCGATCACACTATATATCAACAAGCGTCAGATGAGTTCGACGCAGCACTGATCATTGTGCGTATCGACATATAGAAAACGGCTCTGAAAAACATAGAGCCGTTTGTGTGATCTTAACTCTTGGTCGACCAAAATTCAGGCATTCCGAGCGTGAAAATCAGCTTGGATGAGGATAGCTTTAGAAAGTGCACCTAAAAACGGATATATGAGGCTTTTGTGTCTCTATTATCGTTCTCAACGAAACGATCTTTTTGCTCATTCTGGTAGTCTCCTTATAGAGTTGTCTTACAGTAATGACAAGTAATGCAGTCGGAATAGTATATTATATTTTCCTCGGGCATCCACTAAGCATTCTTTGGCCTTCGATAAAACTAAAAAAGCTGCGAGCACTCTTTCAAATGGATACTGCTTATCTGGTATAATTGATACATCATATTATATAAGGAGAGTCGGTAATTGAACGCAATTGTGCGAACGGCCAGCGGCTGGCAAATTTCAGCAGGTAACCTCACACTCGATCTGGATAAGAAAACAGGCTGCTTGTCGAGTCTTGTCGTCATTCAGGGCAAGCAGTTCACATGGTCAGCGCATCCCGGGGATGTGACAGTCCGGGATGATCTTATGCGAAAGACATTCGACCGTAGGGATCTTGGCAGCGTCATTTTTTCTGAAGGCAAAGACAGCCTGACAATAGAAAAGACATTTCACGGAGCACCCTGGCTGCTTCGCGAGACTTATGGGTTCGAAGATGGCGCCATAAGTTGGACAAGCCGGGTTATATTGGATGCTGGTGAGTATCGTTCGTGTGCAGTGAGCTATTGTATACCGTGGCCTCAGCCGATGTATCCGATCTCTTTCTGGGCAGCACGCGACAATATGCCCACAGCCCCGCATATGTTTGCAGAAGTCGCGTTGGAATACGGTGAGGCTACAAGCGGAATCACAATGCCTGCGCTGTGTTCTTATCTCGAAGATGAGAACGTTGGCCTGCTCCTGACAAAACCGTTCGATTTCATTACTCCGCGCTTCAGGTTCATTAGCGCCTACCGAGAGCCTAATTTGCAGATACAGTTCGATTGGATGGCTTTGAGCCCGTCGCGATCCGCTGAAACTAGTTTGCTTTTGCGAGGCACCACAGGCGACTGGCGCAGCTCACTCGGCTGGCTCTATGAGAGGTTCAATGAGTATTTCGAGCCTCGCTCAAACATAATCGACAACCTTTGGGGCGGTCATATATCCGGTAGGTGGAATGTCTCACTTGAAGAAGCCAAGGCGATGGCAGGGTTGGGGCTCAAGTGGCACGAGATACATCGTCACTTCCCTGCCTACGGCAATTATCATCCTGAAGGAGTTGAGAGCTGGCGCAGCGGTCATGATAGGGACGACGACGCTATTATCACGATTGATGCGATCCGCCGCACAATCCAGAACCTCCATGCAGTCGGCTCAGCGGCCATGCCTTATATTCAAGTCACTGGTGACGGTGACGAAAAACTGCTCGATCCGGCGTTCATCGGATCGAGGGTGCAGGATTATTATGGCAGCAACACCAGCGCCTGGCCCGGCACGCTTCTTATGAACTCAGACCCTTCGCTTCCCTTCGGCAAAGATATGACCCGGCAGATAAAAGGTTTGGTGTCGCGATATCCTGAGATGGACGGAGTCTTTCTGGACCAGCCGTGCTATAACCATCAGGACACCGCTCACGATGACGGCATAACGGCAGTGGATAACCGTCCTGCTTACATGACCGGCCTCAACTATTATCCTCACCTGGAGCTTCTTTCGTCTCTGCTTCATCCGAACAAAGCGATTATGGCGAATGCTCCATATGGCGTGGGCATATTTAAGTATATAGACGGTTTTATGGCTGAAGGCGAGGGATGGCTGTGTGATCGATTGCAGTATTATGGGTTGGCTAAACCTATGTTCTTCCTGGTGTATCAATCAGGCGATGCGGACATCGAGCTGATGTTCCAGAGCTGTCTGGTGCACGGCGCGGGCTATACCAGCTACAGCGAAGCTGCGCCGTCAGCCGATCTTTACGATATGTATGTCCCGCTGGTTGAGAAACTTTTCCGCAGAAAGTGGGTCTTTGATCCTAAGCCCATAAGCTTCCCGAAGATGTACAAGGGAGGAATATTCCGCAGCAGATCGGGTTCTCTGCTGGCCAGTATAGTCGGTAAAAATACTCGTCTGCCGGGCAGAGCCATACAGGACAAGACTGTCAGCGTAAGTACCTCAGATGTGGAGCAGGTCAGCAGTGTGACTTTGTATCAACCCGGCGGAAAGTCGATTGAGCTGCCGTTCCACAAGGAAGATGGCGCGCTGCAGTTTGACGTGCCCAGCGATACTGTTGCGGCGGTTGCTGAGCTGAAGATCGAGGGATAGTTCGTTATCGGCGATAAATCAATGCAAAAGCCATGTGAACATATGAGTCACATGGCTTTTGTCATTTGGACAAAATTAATCCTGGGACCGGTTACAAAAAAACAACCTGGGTCAGGATTTCCGAATACTGACCCTACGGTCTGTGCTCTTAGAGCTTGATTCTTGCAAATTTGAGCTTGCCTGCGCGCAGCACCTGGTCGTCCTTGACCTCTACATTAGCCGATGGACCGGCGACTTTTTCACCATCTATCGTAACCCCGCCCTGCTGGACTAGCCTGCGCGCCTCGCTGTTGGATGGAGCCATATTAGCCGCTGTAAGAAGTTTGACTATCCACACCTTGCCGTCTTCCATCAGACTTGTAACATAGACCTCCGGCATATCGGTTGGAACCTCATGCTGGCTGAATACGCGCTCAAACTCTGCCTGAGCCCGTGCAGCCGCTTCGGGTGAGTGATAAATCGACACAATCTCGCGTGCGAGTCGCTTCTTGGCATCCATCGGGTGCATCGAGCCGTCCGTCAGGTTCTTCTTGATCCGCTCGATCTCGTCGAGGGGGACATCAGTGCACAGCTCATAAAAGCTCGGCATAACATCATCGGGTATCGACATCAGCTTGCCGAACATATCCTTTGGCTCCTCGGTGATTCCCACATAGTTGCCCAGCGACTTGGACATCTTGAGTACGCCGTCCAGACCCGGCAGAATCGGCATAAAGAGTCCGACTTGTTCTTCCTGACCAAACTGTGTCTGCAGATCGCGTCCCATCAGGATATTGAACTTCTGATCTGTCCCACCTATCTCAACATCCGATTGCAAAAACACGGAATCATATGCCTGGCATACAGGATACAGAAGCTCGTGCATGCTGATCGGACGGCCTTCGGCAAGTCGCGTCTCGAAATCATCTCTTTCGAGAATCCTCGCCACAGTCACCTTTGACATGATCTTTATAACGTCCGTAAAACTGAGCTTGCCGAGCCACTCGCTGTTGAAAACAACCCTGGTCTTGGCTGGGTCAAGAATCATGCAGTACTGATCGTAGTATGTCTTGGCGTTTTCAGCGATCTCTTCAGCGGTGAGCTGCGGTCGCGTAATTGATTTTCCACTCGGGTCGCCGATAGATGCAGTGAAGTCGCCTATTATAATGATGACTTCATGTCCGAAGTCCTGAAACTGCCTCATTTTGCGCAGCACAACACCATGTCCCAGATGAATATAGGGTGCAGTCGGGTCAAGCCCCAGCTTAATTTTTAGTTGCTTGCCGGTTCCTTGAGCTTTCTTGAGCTTTGCCTTAAGACCCTCTTCCGGTACAATCTCAATTGTCCCGCGCTTAATCACATCAAACTGTTCATCAATCGTCAGCATACTATCCCCGCAATCATATTGTAAGTCATTGCTATCTATCCAGGCATCTTACCTGGAGGGCGAATATATCACGCTTTCTTGCTTATCGTAACACGCGCGCGCTTAGAGCGTCAATTACGGCGTGTCGAGAGCCGGCGCAATCATGCTTGCTCAATCGGCTCGCCATAACAGCCCACTTTACGTCTGGGTGTTTGTAACGATACGTATCGAGCGCGGTCGGCATCAGTATCACCGCCCCGATCCATATCTCATTCCATCCAAGCGAATCCGCTTTGCCCTTACCCTTTGGCCGTAAACCATCTTTTGTAACTGTGTATAGGTAAGTGCAAGATTTGCAGATTAATCCTGTTCTTGGTCAGCTAAAATTCATATAATCGGGTGGGGCGCAACAGGCATTCTTGGGATAATTCGGCTTCGGCTCGGCATGGCAGCACTTATCGATAAAAATGCAGCGATTACTGACTTCATTTGATTGCCCGTTGCCCCGCTCTGTGCTACAATGGCCTAGACATCCGAATGGAGAAAAGTATCGTGCATGATAACATGGGCGGCACAAACTGGTTTTATGTTTTCAGGGTTATCTCGGTGTTTTTGCTGACCGTCGTTATGGGCGTACACTCGTATTATCGGTACGTGCAGGAATCGTTGAAAGTGGTATCGGCAAGAAAGCTGATGTATTGGCTCTACTCGGTTGTCTTCATCGTAGCAAGTATAACCAACTTCGTTCTGCTCGTTTTAGCGCTCGCGGTAGGAAACTACGGGAGCACGCCTTTACATATAGGGGTATTTACGCTGCTTCTCGTATCTTCATATATTGCGCTGCTTGTCGGGGCACACAAAAACCCATACAAATAGACGCCGGAGTCAAAAACTCGAAAGATGGATTATTTTACGCGTCTTGCGCAGCGAAATCTGCTGGAGTAGTATCCCGAGTTAAGTGAATCGACTCTGACACCTCTGCCGTATGTGGCTGCATGCACGAATTGCCCGCCGCCGACATAAATGCCCACATGAGATATTCCACGCCTGTATGTCTGGAAAAATACCAAATCACCCGACTTTAGACTGTTGCGTGAGACCGCCGTGCCTAATCCGGCCTGCGCGGCTGATGAGTGGGGAAGAGAAATGCCATACTTAGCAAATACGTATCGCGTAAAGCCTGAGCAGTCAAAACCGCCACGGCTTGTTCCGCCTCGTATGTATCTGGAGCCACGGCAAGCCAATGCGGTTTGTATCAGATTATCACTTGCCTGGCTTGCGCATGCCATTCTAACATTGCTGTTGTTAGCGGTTGATGCAGAACCTTGGCCTTTTGTTATAAGTGATCTATGCACATACCCGCATGTTCCATTCGAAAGAGCAACCTTAGCCCATGCTCCCCTGGTTGCAAGCAATTTGGCTGTGGTTCCGACTGAGAGTGTGGATATCTTATTGCTGCCGGTCCCCGGTCCTTTTCTCAGGCAGACGTTGTCTTTCTTTGTGTGGATCGCGTAACCGTATGCCGGTTTCACTGCCGCTTTTTGTTTGACTTGAGGAACATTGGCTTTTGAAGGAATTTTAATGTTCTTGCCGAGTGAGAGTGTTGCATTCTCACCGACACCATTAGCTGCGGCTATTTTACTTGGGCTGGTGTGATATCTTTTTGCGATAGCCCATAGAGTATCGCCATTCTTGACTTTATATGAGATCGAGCCTGCAAAAGCTGCGGTCGATGTAAATACAAATATAATTGCGAGTAAGACGCTGCTTAGCCTTTTTTCCGTCAATACATCACGTCCCTTCGATGTTGATTGCCGGTGCACTACTTTCGTCTGCTCCGACTGCACGCGTTCGAAGGCGCTCGCATAACTAGAACGCCCAATTCCATCCGCGTAATTTTAACGAAGTTACAAGTAGCCTGTCAAGTATTTTAAACCCAAAGTGATAACTTTTTTCGACACAGTATCGACCTGACTCAGACTTGTAACGCGCGGCATACCTTAGTATAATGATGGTGTATTGGGCAATGCGAGGTTAGGGTTAGCGCGAAATTCATCTGAAAAACAGGTAATTTGACCGGGTATAACCGGGAACTCGTGCTCGCTGCCTAGCGTATTTTAGTAAAGGAAGAAAGGTGGAGGCCGCTTTGGTTGAACTTGCTGATACCGTTTCCGACGTGGCTCGGAGCGATGACAGGAGAGAGTTTGACGCGCTTGTCGAACGTTATCATAAGCAGGCGTACAACATAGCATACAGAATGGCCGGCAATCATGCGGACGCGGAGGACCTGGTTCAGGATGCGTTTATTAGGGCATTCAGGTTTTTTGGGCAATATCGACGGGAACTTCCTTTTGATAGCTGGCTATATAAGATAATGTCCAACGTGTTTATAGACAAGCTTCGCCGGAAGCCCAAGGCGATGATCCGGTCACTGGACCAGCCGGTGGCGACTGCCGAGGGCGAGGTGGCGATGGATATCGCGGACAAGGCATGCGGACCTGAGGAGACTGTTCTATCGAGAGAGATGGACAGCCGTATTCAGGAGGCGCTGGACACTTTGCCTGAGGTATTTCGCCTGACGGTGATTTATGCCGATATCGAGGGTTTGTCCTATGAAGAGATCGCGGAGGTTACCGATACTAATATCGGCACTGTCAGGTCGCGATTGCACAGGGGCAGACGGTTATTGAGAAACAAGTTAAAAGTGTATGCTGGTCAGTTTGTGTAAGGTAGGTGGCAGGCTATGAATTGCAGACGAGTAGTGAGTTTAATGTCCGCTTATGTAGATGGTGAGCTTACAGGTGTGGAAATGCTCGAGATCAGAAGACATCTGGGCGATTGCGCGGATTGCGCCGAAGAATATGAATCGATAAGACTGGTGAAACAGATGCTCTTCAGGCTCGATGCCGTTAAGCCCAGAGCGGATTTTGCCGCTTCAATAATGACAAATCTGGATGCCGTCGAAGTGCCGCGATATCAGAAAATACTCAACTGTGCGGTTCATCTCCTGCACCGGAAACTAAGTCCGGTTGCGGCCGCTCTGGCTGTGTCGGGTTTTGCCCTTGTGATAATGTCTGCCGGTGGGGTTGATGGCGTGCGCACTCAGCCCGGTCAGCAAATGGCTATGTCGCAATACGGCTCGTATTCGTCCGATATCAAATATTCCCCGAATATATCCGCAGACTCATACATCCTGACTGACCAGCCTCAGCCGCTTAAGGTCAGGGATAACGTCGGTGAGCTTACGCATTCAAATCTCCAATTGGCAAGCATCAACGTAAGATAAGCTGATTCAGTGGAAAGCTGAAAGTGGAAAGCCCTATGAGGACTCTACTTTCAGCTTTCTACTTTCTACTATTAAACTAAAACGGAACCACTAAGGCCAGTCTCACGTCAAATCGGTCGTAAGATAAATTACTACTCGAACAGGAGGATCGACAAGATATGCGAACGGCGTTTAGTAAAGCGCTGAAACAACCTAACATTTTGGTTGTGTGCGTTCTGAGCGTTGCGCTCGGTTTTTCACTTGCAGCAAATTATTATCATCACTCATCCGCACCGGCTATTGCCGCGACAAAAGATGCGGCTATGTCGGACTGGCGCACTGCTTTCGAAGATGTTGCCGATAAAGTCGGCCCAAGTGTCGTTTATATCACAAGAGAAAAGACTGTCGAAGTGCGTGATCCATTTGCGGGCTTTGATAATTTATTCAACTTAAGCCCGTTCAGTATACCACGGCAGTCCCAGGAGACTCAGAAACAGACTCAGATAGCCAGCGGTTCGGGAATAATTGTTCGTTCTGACGGCTATATTCTAACCAACAGCCATGTTGTGGCTGATGCGGACAGAGTCACCGTCAAACTCCTGGATGGGCGTGAGTTCAAGGGCAAAGTGTTTCTCGACCCCCGAACTGACCTGGCTCTTGTTAAGATTGACGCAAAAGACCTTCCCGCTGCACAGTTTGCAGATTCGGATAAGGTAAAAGTGGGCCAGTGGGCGGTTGCTATGGGTGCCCCGTTCAAACTAAGAAACACTATGACTGTGGGTGTTGTGAGCGCTATCCGCAAAGAAGTTGAGGGAGCCAATTCACAGGAGGATCTGCCGTATCCTGAGATAATCCAGACTGATGCCTCAATCAATCCGGGCAACTCCGGCGGTCCATTGGTCGATCTCGACGGCAAGGTGATGGGAATCAATGGCGCTATTTATTCCACATCGGGCGGCAATGTCGGTATTGGTTTCGCGATTCCGGCCAATACCGCGAAGTTTGTTATGGCTCAACTTATCGAAAAGGGCAAAGTGGTCAGAGGATACCTGGGAGTCAGTATGAAAGACCTTACTTCCACACTATCCGAAAAGCTTGGGGCAAAAGACGGCGTGCTTGTTGAGGATATCCAGAGTGATTCTCCCGCAGCCAAGGGCGGCATCAAGGTAAAAGATGTAATAACAAGCGTGAACGGCAAGCGGACCAATAATGCGGCAGAGCTAAGGCATGCAGTCGAGACTATAGCGCCCAATACAAGTGTTAAGGTGACTGTGATCCGCGAAAAAGCCGAGAAGACACTGACCGTGAAGGTCGGTGAAGTCCCAGACAAATTGGATGGCGCATCGACCTCCGATGAAGATTCGGTCAAGACAGGCCTTACTGTCCAGCCGCTGACCCCCGAGATTGCGTCTTCAATCGGTGTTGACAAGGATATTCAGGGAGTTGTGGTTCGTAAAGTGGAGCCGGGCACACCCGCCGAGCGCGCAGGCTTTGCTGTCAAGGATGTTATCACGGAGATCGATGATACTCCCATCACCAGCGTTGCGTCATTCGCAAAAGCAGTAAGCAAGCTCAAGAATGGTGACACGTCGATAGTCGTAGTGCAGCGCGGAGAACGCAGTGTCATAATTGAAATGACGATGGATTAAGCGCATAGCCGCAGGTAAACAGAGTAAAGCCCCGCAGTCAATCGGCTGCGGGGCTTGTGGTCAGGCAGGGCGAGCCCTTTCTCGGGTCAGCTCTATGTTGCACCGGCTCTGAATATATCTTCCTCTTCGCTCTCCCTGTGTAATGATAAATACGTGTCTGCGCACTCTTGGCTGCAAAACGATATCGCTTCTGATCCTTCTTCTGGAACAGCTAATACCAATTCATCTTCGAGAATCGGTTTGCCGCAGTATGTACACCTATGCATATAGCCTTCCGGCGATGGTTCCCTATCTACCATTGTAACTCGCCTCACTTAAATCTGCACATAATATGTATACCCTGTCACCGATGTATGAAACCTGTGAGTGATGTGCGAGGAACCGCGAATAACATGAATTGTGCATATGTATCATTGACAATCATACACAACTGGGTCATAATACAATAGATGAGTGCAATCTAGTCAGTGTAGTAGGCATTCAGCAAGCTGATGAGTGGTTTCTGCGGTATTTTTGCAAGGAGTTGATTGTTATGAGAGAAAAAGGGTTCACGCTGATTGAGCTGCTGGTCGTTATTGCCATCATCGCAATACTGGCTGCGATATTGTTTCCTGTCATTTCAAATGCTAAGGAGAAAGCAAGACAGACTCAGTGTTGCAGTAATATGAAGCAGTTAGTCATGAGTGTGCGGTCTTACTGTGATGACAATAATGGTATTATGCCGTTTTGCTATCCTGATGGTTTACAGAATACACACGATTGGGCAGGGGTGAGAGTATGTGGACAACCAAACACATGGGATCCTGCGGCAGGGTCTATCTATCGCTATGTAAGAAACACTGCCATATATAGATGCCCATCAGATAGTAGGTCATGCAGTATCGGCAAATATCCCGTGTCCTATTCAATGAACGCTTCGCTCGCCAGTTATTATAATGGCAGCGCGTCAACACTTAGAAAGCTTGATCCTGAGTCAGCAGGCCGTACCTCAAAACTCGTAATGCTTGTCCAAGAGACAAACAATAATGACAGTTATTGTGTGTGGGCTGACCCTGCCGGGTCTGATAATTTCAGCACGGTACATACTGGTGGAGCAAACATTGGCTGGGTGGATGGTCATGTATCGTTTGAAAATGAGAAATACGTGCAGTCGGAAATTGACAAAGGCAAAGCTGGTGCGGCAAACTGCATTTGGAAACCCAACCCTGGCTTCTAGATTAAACTATTGCAATGCACTCCCTCCGAAATGTATGTTCGGAGGGATTTTTTGTGAGCAGTATCTGCAATCAATTCCTCTTTTACTATTGATATTTTTGGCAGTTTTAGTTATTGGCAAAGTGAGTCGATGATAAATATAGAGGTTCTGACTGAAAGCTCATCATTAATATTCGCAAAGTCCAATGTTCGCAAAATAGTGCTTTAGTCTTATTGACAATCAGCTAACCCTGCGCAATAATTCTATATAGGATATCCTGTCAAACGATGTATTATTAATATCTGTAGACCAAATACGCTGCAGCATGATTTATAATGCCGTTGATCGATTTATGAAATATAAATTTTATCCATTGGAATGCTGCCGATCATAGCCTATAATTACAAGTAGAGAATTTTACTTGTTTTCAAAGACAGATACAAATAATCCGGTATGCTGTGCAGGCATAGTTAATAGTAACAAAAGTGGCGGGCGCATCATTTATGCAGGGGGTTGATTTCAATGAAGAGAAGAGGGTTCACACTAATTGAGTTGCTGGTGGTTATTGCCATCATCGCTATCTTGGCGGCAATACTCTTTCCCGTTCTTTCAAGCGCAAAAGAGAAGGGAAGACAGACTCAATGTCTGAACAACTTGAAGCAGATGGCACTGGGCATCCAGCAGTATGTGCAAGATAACAATGGGGGGTCACCTATTCATTATCCATTCCTATATCCTACCCTATATGATTTTCAAGGTGTTAATCTCGCGGCGTCTAATGCCGGAAGGCTTGATGTAGATGTAACAAAGGGTGGACTTTTCCAATATGTCCGCAATACAAAAGTATATAAGTGCCCTTCCGACAAAAGGAAAAGTGTTGAGCCTGGAACAGCGGCAAATGGCACCCGCGGTAGTATTTCAAACATATCTTACTCTATGAATAAAGATATCGGCACACTTCCCGGTGCGGTTCCGCCTGAATTGGGTGGAGATGATCCAAGAGGTACTATGAAGCTTGAGCCCGCTACAGCAGGTCGTTCATCAAAAATTATGCTTCTTATGCAAGAAGATGCTGGTTCAATGAATGATAGCTACTGCGAGTATAATGGAGATATTCCAGGTGATGTTCACAACAAAGGGACAAATGTTGCATATGCTGATGGCCATGTGAAGTACGGCGATAAGAAACAGTTGATGAGTGAGAGAGCCAACTGGGCGCCCAATCCGGCCTATCAGAAGCACACCATACCTAAGCCAAAATAATTAACATTCTATCCGTTGGCCGGGATATCAAAAAATCCCGGCCATTATTTTTTCTGCTTCTTGCCTATAGCATTTCTAACTTCTTGAGCCAGTTCATACACAAACGAGGTGAGGTCGCGTTCCTGCTCTTTGAGGTTCCGCACCTCCAGGAGCAAAATGTCCTTCATCTGCTGCAGTACTTTGCCCTGTGTGTTTCGTAGTTCATCGATCTCAGCGGTCAGTTCCTGCACAGATTCCACCAGCGTAGCGTCAGCCATAGCCTTTGCCGCGCGCGTGAGCGCCTGCGGGTCTATTGCCGAGTCCTTCTCAAAACGTTTTACGGAAGACTCGCTGAGCATGCGTTTTGGCTTGCCGTCTTGCCCCTGAACCAGGATCGAGTCGATCTCCCCGCTTGAGATGAGCCTGTCCATAGCCTCATGCGACAGCGCGAGGCGGTTCATAATCACATCACATTCAAGCGTATAGTCTCCTACGCCGGCTCCTCCGTCCACTTCAGAAAAAATGATCGGCTCCGGCTCCTCGTCTGGGCTGGCTGCGGGTTTCTCTGTCAGGCCATGGGCGCGCCACTCGTCTCTGATACGCGCAATTCCGACCGGGACAGCTTCGGATTCGATATTGGTTTGCTGCTCCGTTTCGGGAGCGTTGTTGTTATTCATGTCATTCATTGTAGTATATACCACTTTACTAATCTAGGCCCGTATTCCTTCCAATCTCAGGCATAAATACGAAATGTCCCCCAAAACAGTGTTTACTGAAAGAGAACTAACAAATAAACCATCAGTCTCGGGCCGATAATTTGCTTTTTGCATTGCTTGAATGTCGATTATGATTGCTGTATCCACCATGTCACATTTCAAATAATAGCTCACGCTCAGTATTATTTTATCAACTGTTAAATATGTAACAAAAGGTACCGAATCGACGCCAGCGGAATCAGCAGTGAAATAAAACACCATAATGCGAAGAATTGGTTGACATTGCTGAGCGCGTTGCATATAATTGGAATGAGGCCTTGTTTTGCTTTAGAGGTCCATTGTGAAAAATATCACGAGGTGTTGCCTCGTCGTAAACGTGGTGCGGGCATTCAATGGAGCACAGCAGTAACATATTTTCACTGATGCAGATTAGCGAGATGCTTGATGGGACGATTATTTGCGGTATGGACAGAGCGCAGGAGACGGTTTCCAGCGCTTGTGGATGTGATCTGATGAGTGATGTGCTTGCATTCACTCGCTCGGGTTCGGTGCTCTTGACAGGACTCACCAATCCCCAGGTGATCAGGACCGCGGAAATGCTCGATCTTAAAGGCATAGTTTTTGTCAGAGACAAGAGGCCCGACGAGCATACTGTTCGTATGGCCCAATCTCTAGGACTTGTGCTTATTCTCTCACCGCACCCATTATATGAAAGCTGCGGCAAATTGTATAAGGCCGGGCTTGAAGGCTGCCGGGAGCGTGAAGAGTCGGACAGTATGAGAGTTTGATAGTCTAATCATCCAACCAAATGGCTATGGACCATAACGCTATTAATAATACAACCTCCCTGCACTTTGTTTTTGAAGTACAGGGAGGCGATTTCAATAAGGCGGGGGATGCTTCCAGCAAGGTCAAGAAGATCCTCCAGCAGATTGGCTCGGATTCCGCTGTTGTCCGCAGAGTCGCGGTTGCCTGCTACGAAGCTGAGATGAACGTCGTGATCCACGCTCACCACGCGTTTGTTACCCTGGATGCGGATATCAATCAAGTCATGATCGTTGTGGAGGATGAAGGTCCCGGAATCGAAGACATCGAAATGGCGATGACTCCCGGTTTTTCGACGGCTCCCGATTATGTCAGGGAGATGGGTTTCGGAGCGGGTATGGGGCTACCTAATATGAAAAACTGCTCGTCGCAGATGGAGATCACATCGCGCAGAGGCGTAGGCACAACGGTGCGCATGGTATTTGACAATGCTTAAGGTCGATAATCAGCAGTATTTTCACTCCGTCCATCTGATGGAGGACAAGTGCAAAGGGTGTGTGAACTGCATCAAGCGGTGCCCGACCGAGGCTATCCGTGTGCGTGACGGCAAGGCTCACATCATAGAGGCCCGCTGCATAGACTGCGGCGAATGTGTGCGAATCTGCCCGAACCAGGCGAAGATAGTCGTAGCCGATACGCTCAATGAGCTAAATGGCTACAAATATAACGTGGCGCTGCCGGCTCCCGCGATCTATGGGCAGCTTCGCGAAGGAATTGATCCGCGGCTCGTTATGGCCGCTCTGCTATCGATCGGCTTTGATCATGTTGTAGATGTGGCTTTTGCTGCTGACCTTGTAGGCAAAAAAATTCGCGAGGCGATCAGTGCGCCGAGCGAGATCAGACCGTTCATATCATCGGCATGCCCGGCAGTTGTTCGGCTGGTCCAGGTGAGGTTTCCGAACCTGATCGAGCATATTTTGCCGGTGTTGTCACCCATGCGGGCTGCAGCCAATATTGCGCGAAACCAGGTTGCCGAAAAGACGAGTCTTGATCTTAAAGACGTAGGTGTCTGGTTCATCAGTCCATGCCCGGGCAAGGTCAGCGCCATCAACGAACCCGCGGGTACCGGGGAGAACACCATATCCGGCGCTATTCCAATTGCCGAAGTTTACCCGCTCATTCGGGAGAAGATCAATCATTGCCCCGAGGAACTGGACCGGATAGTCGCTGATTCTAAACCTGGTAGCGGGCTTGGACTGGGATGGGCGCGCTCCGGCGGGGAGAACCAATCTATCGGAGGCTCACGCCAGATTGCTGTGGACGGCATCCACAGCGTGATCCAGATTCTTGAGGATGTCGAACGCGGCAAGCTCTCCGATATCGACTATATCGAAGCTCAAGCTTGTGTAGGCGGATGCGTCGGAGGTGTGCTAACGGTCGAGAACTCGTTTATCACTCGGCGGCGGGTAAGAATTCTTGCAACCGAAAGCGCGGACAGACTCGACGGAGTCCTTCGCGACAAAATTGCTTGCGAGGCTCTCGAAAACGAGGACTGGTTCCGTCACGATAAGCCTATAGAGCCGAGGCCGACACTTAAGCTCGATGATGACATGGCTACGGCTATCCGCAAGATGGAGCAGATGGAGAAAATAGTCGAAGACCTGCCGGGCCTGGACTGCGGAAGCTGCGGCGCTCCGAACTGCCGCGCTCTTGCCGAGGACGTAGTCCGGGGGCTTGCAAATGAAATGGACTGCATTTTCAAGCTTAGGGAGAAAGTCCGACAGTTGGCTGTAGAGATGATGGAACTGGCCGAAAAAGCCCCGCCCGCGATGGGGCATGTAGAAAAGAAGGCGGAAATAGAGAATGCTATTGGCGAACATAGCGCAAAAGCTGAACCTGACACCAATAAATGAAATCGATGCGGATATTGAGGTGACCTCAGGTTACGCGTCGGATCTGCTCAGTGACGTGCTTGCAAAGGCAAGAAACGGCGCCATCTGGGTGACCAATCAGAAGCATATCAACATAATTGGGGTTGCCGTAATGCTTAACCTGGCGGGAGTTGTGATCGCAGGTGGCATCGACCCCGAGCCAAACACAGTGACAAAAGCAAAAGTGGAAAACGTTGCTTTATATACAACGGATATGTCGCTCTACGAACTGGTGGGCAAGCTCAACGAGATGGGTATACGGAGTTGCTGATGTGCGCAGTGCCCAACACACAACTCATAACTCAAAACACATAACGGCATATCAGGCCGATCTGCATATACACACTCTGCTCTCGCCGTGCGGTGAGCTGGAGATGATACCGCCGCTTATTATAGAGGCGGCCAAGACGGCCAGACTGGACATAATCGGCATTGCAGATCACAACTCTTGTGAAAACACCAAGGCAGTGATTGATGCAGCCGCAGGAAGTGGAATACGGGTCCTGCCTGGTCTGGAAGTGCAGTCTGTTGAGGGTGTTCACTTGCTCTGTCTGTTTGACCAAGTGTCGCAGGCAGAGGCGATGCAGGAGTCGGTATACGGGAGCCTGGTGAGCATGACCGGCACATACAAGCATACGCAGGAGCAGTTTGTGGTCGATTCGGAGGGCGAGTTTATCAGGTATTGCGACAGGCATATCGCTCTGCCGACCACGATGGACATAGACGAGGTTTATGAGCGTGTGAGAGATATTGGCGGGATAATGATCCCATCGCACATTGACAGGCAATCAACCGGTATGATCGATGTCCTTGCGATGATCCCTGATTCGCCGGATTTCGATGCGTTTGAGATCAGCGTAAACATGGCACCGGATCAGGCGCGATGCGCTTTTCCCAGTGTAGGTGACAAGCCGATCATTCAAAACTCTGATTCGCACTGGCTCGCCGCGATAGGCCAGCGTCGGACGATTTTTCATTTGGAGCATCGGAACGTGGGCGAGATAAAGATGGCGTGCAGGAGTGAGTTCGGCAGGAGAGTGGAGAATGCGTGAGCTTTCCATGCACATACTCGACCTGGCTCAAAACTCGATTGCAGCGGGCGCGACCAGGCTCTATATAGAAGTTTTGGCTGACACAAAGGCTGATAAACTCACTATCTCGCTCAAGGACAACGGCAGGGGGATGGACGCAGATTTTGTCGCGAGGGTGCGCGACCCGTTCACTACTACCCGCACAACGCGCAGGGTGGGGCTGGGTATCCCGATGTTTGAGGAAGCGGCGACCGCTTGCGACGGCAGTCTATCGATAGACTCTGTTCCGGGCGTAGGCACCAAGATAGAGGCGACATTTAAGCTCAGTCACATAGACCGCGCGCCATTAGGAGATATCGCATCGACTATAGTGAGCATAGTCGCAGTTAATCCTGATCTTCATCTGAAATACGCACAGAGTATGAATGACAAAGTTTTTGTTCTCGATACGCAGGAGATCAAATCTCGACTGGACGGTGTGCCGATAAACGAAGGCCCGGTGCTCAGATGGATATCGCAGTATGTGAAAGAGAATGTTGCGGGTTATGAGTTATGAGTTGTGAGTTCTGGGTTATGAGTTGCGGGTTATGAGTCAGGCAATACGTATCGCTCTGTCATTCCGAGCGAAGTCGAGGAATCTGCTTTGAACAAGCGTATAGGCAAACGAATAATCCTGATCTTGGTTATGCTGATTGTGGGCTGTGGTGTCTATGCTTATCGGGACTTGCTTTGTTTCCTTGGAGTGATGGTAACCGCTCCGCGTGACACATGGCAATGCACAACTCGCAAACAGATACAAATGAAGCTGTGGCTATACACGGAAGAGCAGTTAAAGCCGGGAAAAAAGCCGTTGTGGACATTTTATCGCCCGAATGGGGTTGTTCCACGCAGCGGTAAGTTGGACTGTCAATATCACATGTTGGGCATTAGGACAAAACCGGCAACCGTATGTGTTGCATATGATAAGAAGTCAGGTCGCGTGGCCGGTTTCTATGAGTATGACTGATAAATAATCAATACAAAATTTCTAATACTAAATCTCTACGGGCAATAATGCCCGAGAAGAGAGGTCGGGGGCAAGAATACCCCCGCCCATCATGTTCCGTGGAATAATCAATACCAAATCTAAAATACTAAATCGAAATCGGGGGTGCTAGACAGACAATGAAAACACTCGAAGATCTCAAGAAAGTGCGTGAGAAGGCTCTTGAGCAGATGAAACTGCGCGAGGGCAAGTTTTCGGCAAAGGTAGTTGTTGCAATGGGCACATGCGGAATAGCCGCCGGTGCGCGCGAAGTGATGACCGCCATTCTCGATGAGCTCGATAAACGCGGTATATCCGATGTCTCGGTCACCCAGACCGGCTGTAAGGGCCTTTGTGAGCAGGAGCCGACTGTTGATGTGATCAAAGACGGCAAATCCGTGACCTACGGCTACATCGATTCCGAAAAGGCCAAGCAGATTGTAGCCCAGCATCTGGTCAACGGCAGCATCATCGGTGACTGGGTCGTGACCAGCAGTTAAATGCATGACGCGGGGACGCTAAGACGCATAACGCACATAGACGGATTTGGGTGTATGAACGCTCTGAGGGGGCTTCAGAAGCCCGATAGGAGGTAAAGTGAAGTTGTCTACTCATACTTGTGAATGTGAAGCCAAGGCCAAAGCCGCCCAAGAGGAAGAGGCCAGGCTTTACGAAGAACTGGATAAGATCATAGCCAAACACAAAGAGGTGAAGGGTCCGCTGATCCAGACCCTGCACGCTGCCCAGGAGCTCTTTGGATGGCTGCCGGAGAAGGCCCAGGCAAAGATCGCGAAGGGCCTGGATGTGCCTTTGAGCGAGGTGCACGGTGTGCTCAGTTTCTATTCATTCTTTACGACAGTTCCGCGCGGCAAGCACACAATCCGTGTGTGCCTGGGCACGGCATGCTATGTCCGCGGCGGAAAGCAAGTCCTCGAGAAGTTTGAGCACGAACTCGGCATAGGGGTCAACAATACCACCGAGGACAGGGAGTTCTCCCTCGAAGTGAACCGATGCGTAGGGGCTTGCGGCCTCGCGCCGGTTGTTACCGTAGGCCCGGATATCTACCGCCGCGTCAAGGTGGACAAGATTCCGGAGATCATTAAGAAGTACAGGGGGAGCTAGCAGATGGCTGATAAGCTTTTTAGGACTCATGTGCTGGTCTGTGCGGGCGCGGGATGTGTTTCCTGCGGTTGCCAAGAGGTAGCCGAGGCTATGCGCCGCGAGATCGAGAGCCACGGCCTTGCAGATGAAGTCAAGCTCGTTATGACCGGCTGTATGGGATCATGCAACCTTGGTCCGGTCGCAGCAATTTTACCCGACGGCACTTTTTATGAAAAACTTACTCCCGAGGGCGCCAAACGAATAGTTGAAGAGCATCTGCTCAAAGGCCGTCCTGTCGAAGATTTTATGCACAAAGAGGGCGATGGCGAAGCCGTTTCGCCAATGATGAAGGATGTGCCCTTCTTTAAGAGACAGCTCAAGATCGTTCTGCGCAACTGTGGCATTATCGACCCAGGTAACATCGAGGAATACATCGCCCGCAACGGCTATTCGGCTCTCGCGAAGGTCCTCGGTGAGATGACTCCCGAGCAGGTTGTCGCCGAAGTAAAAAAGTCCGGTCTGCGCGGACGCGGCGGCGGCGGCTTCCCGACCGGCCTCAAGTGGGAGTTTACCGCCAAGGCAACCGGCGATCAGAAATATGTGCTGTGTAATGCCGATGAGGGCGACCCAGGCGCATTTATGGACCGCAGCGTCCTGGAGGGTGACCCGCACTCGGTCATTGAGGCGATGACCATTGCCGGTTATGCGGTCGGCTCAAACCAGGGTTATGTTTACGTTCGAGCCGAGTATCCTCTGGCTATCGAGAGGCTTCAGACAGCAATCAATCAGGCTCGTGAGTGGGGGTTCCTTTCAAAGAATATCATGGGTACCGGTTTCGGATTCGACCTGGATATCAGAATCGGCGCGGGGGCGTTCGTCTGCGGTGAGGAGACAGCCCTTATGGCCAGTATCGAGGGCAAGCGCGGTGAACCAAGACCCCGGCCACCATTCCCTGCGATATCCGGTCTCTGGGAGTGCCCGACGCTCCTTAATAACGTAGAGAGCTACGCCAACATCACCTGGATTATCCAGAATGGAGCTGACGCCTTCTCCGCAATTGGCACAGAGGGCAGCAAGGGAACTAAAGTATTCGCGCTGGCAGGCGCTATTAATAACTCAGGCCTTGTCGAGGTTCCGATGGGGACCACCTTAGGCGATATCATCTTTGATATCGGCGGCGGCGTGCGCAACGGCAAGAAGTTCAAAGCCGCGCAGGCGGGCGGACCTTCGGGCGGGTGTATTCCTAAAGAGCATCTTAATGTTTCGATGGATTACGATTCGCTCAAAGAACTCGGCGCGATGATGGGGTCGGGCGGCCTTATCATCATGGACGAGAACACCTGCATGGTAGACCTCGCCCGCTATTTTCTCGATTTTATCAAGGACGAGAGCTGCGGCAAATGCACGCCATGCCGAATCGGGACCAAGCGAATGCTTGAAATCTTGAACCGCATCTGCCATGGTCTCGGCCAGGAGGGCGACATCGAACTGCTGATAGACCTTGGCACACAGATCAGAGACTCCGCTCTCTGCGGCCTTGGTCAGACAGCTCCGAACCCGGTCCTCTCGACCATTCGTTATTTCCGCCACGAGTATGAGGCCCACATCAAAGACAAGCGCTGCCCAGCGTGTGTATGCAACTCGCTCTTTGATGCGCCGTGCTCGCATACATGCCCGGCAGGCACACATGTCCCGCAGTATGTCGCATTAGTTGGCGCTCGCAGGTTCACAGATGCTTTACGTCTGATTCGAGACAAGAACCCATTTACGTCAGTCTGTGGGCGTGTATGCAACGCGCCGTGTGAGGACAAGTGCAGGCGCGCTCAGATAGACGAGCCTCTCTCGATTCGAGCGCTCAAGCGGTTTGCAGCCGACTCTGCTGAAAACGGCAATCTGCCTCTTCCATCGAAGAGATTATCCAGGGTTGCCGGTAAGAAAATCGCTGTCATCGGCGGCGGACCGGCGGGTCTGACGGCAGCTTACCACCTCGCACGAATGGGTCATCTACCGACAGTTTTTGAGGCTGACCCGGTTGCAGGCGGCATGCTTGCAAGCTGCATCCCGCCATATCGGCTTCCGCGTGAAGTCCTTGCGGGCGAAATCGATATGATCAAGCAACTTGGCGTGGAGATTAAGCTCAACACTCGAGTAGGCAAGGACATACCGTTCGAGAAGATCAAGAAGGATTACGCTGCCGTCTTTATAGCAGTCGGAGCCGACAAGGGTTGGACACTCGGCATTCCCGGTGAGGACCTGAGCGGCATCTATGACTCGATTACATTCCTCAATGATGTTAACCTGGGCAGGGACACCATAAAGGTCGGCGAGAGGGTCGCGGTGGTCGGCGGTGGAAACGCCGCTATTGATGCTGCGCGCACTGCCCACCGTCTTGGAGCAAAGAAGGTGACGATTGTCTACCGCAGGCTCCGTGACGACATGCCTGCTGCAGAGGAAGAGATTCACGAAGCTGAGGTGGAGGGTATCGAGATCAAGTATCTATCGCTGCCTGTAGAGGCTGTCGGAGAGGGCGGCAAGGTCAAGACTCTCAAGTGCCAGATGCTGGAGCTTGCGGATTTCGATAAGTCCGGTCGCCGCGCTCCCAAGCCTATCGATGGAGCAATATTCGATCTTCCGGTCGATACGGTCATCACCGCAATCAGCCAGGAGCCTGACGTCAAATTCGCAGGCGAAGACCTCAAGACACGTAGGGGCGGCACTGTCCAGATCGAAGAGTCCACAATGAAGACAAACCTCGACGGCGTGTTTGCCGGCGGTGATGTTGTGAAGGGTCCATGGACGGTTATCGGCGCTATCGGTGATGGCATCAAAGCCGCAATCTCCATCGACCGCTATCTCGGCGGTTACGGCGAGCTTGCGTCGGATGCCGAGGATATCGAGATTCCGAAAGCTCCCGAGGACGTGGACGATATAGTCGAGACCCCGCGCGTGTGCTGCAACATGCTCGCAGTCGAAAAGCGTGTGGGCATGACCGAGGTCGATCTCGGATTTACTAGAGAACAGGCGCTTCGCGAAGCCGCCAGATGTTTGAGGTGCGACGCAGGAACGTAGAGCATACGATGGTCCGGGATTTGAATCCCTAGGGTTGTTACGTTAAAAGTGAAGCAGATAGCAGGTTCAGGGACTAAAGTCCCGGGAACGTGCGTCGGGGATTCAAATCCCCGACGATCTGAACTGACGAGGTAAAACTATGGATATGATCAAAGTAACCGTTGATAACATAAAAGTAGAAGTCCCCAAGGGCAGCACGGCGCTCGACGCCGCGCGCGCAGCAGGGATATATATTCCGACACTCTGCCATATGGATGGCCATAAGGCTCTTGGCGCGTGCCGGGTGTGCCTGGTCGAGATCGAGGGTGGACGCGCTTTGCAGGCAAGCTGTGCATTTCCCGTGGCAGACGGCATGGTCGTGCATACCAATACAAAGCGCGTGCATGACGCCCGCAGGACAGTGGTCGAACTGATGCTTTCGGCGCACAGACAGGAGTGCCTGACTTGTGTCCGCAGCCTCAACTGCGAGCTTCAGGCTCTTGCCAAGCGCCTCGGGATACAGGAAAACCGCTTTGCAGGGGAGATGCCGCCTGTGCTGGTAGATACCAGTTCGCCGAGCATTGTCCGCGATTCAAGCAAGTGCATTCTCTGCCGCAGGTGTGTGACTGTGTGCAATGAAGTGCAGAGTGTCGGCCAGCTCTTCCCGGTCGACCGGGGTTTTGAGACCATAATCGCTCCCGCAGCCAAGAAGAACCTGGGCGATGTGGCGTGCGTGGCCTGTGGGCAGTGTATCAGCATATGTCCGGTCGGCGCACTTCGCGAGAAGAGTCACAAGGAACAAGTCTGGGATGCAATTAACGATCCCGATAAGTATGTGGTTGTGCAGACCGCACCCGCCGTTCGTGCCGCGATAGGCGAGGAGTTCGGAATGCCCGCCGGAAGCCTGGTGACCAAGAAGATGGTCGCGGGACTGCGACGGCTCGGCTTCGACAAGGTCTTCGATACTGACTTCACCGCAGACCTTACGATACTCGAAGAGGGCAACGAACTGCTCCAGCGCCTCAAAACAGGCGGCACGCTCCCGATGATCACATCCTGCTCACCGGGCTGGATCAACTTCATTGAGCACTTCTATCCTGAGCTTTTGCCGCATCTGAGCAGTTGCAAGAGCCCGCAGCAGATGTTCGGCGCTTTGGCCAAGACATATTATGCCGACAAGATCGGCGTCAAACCCGAGAACATGTATTGCGTCTCGATTATGCCCTGCACTGCCAAAAAGCTGGAGGCGGGGCGTGAGGAGATGTGCAGCGTGGAGGGTATTCCCGATGTGGATGCGGTCCTCACGACCCGAGAAGCCGCCCAGATGATGCGCGAGATGGGTGTGGACTTCCCTAACCTGCCTGACGAAGCATTCGATGAGCCTCTTGGTATCTCCACGGGCGCGGCAGTCATCTTTGGAGCGACAGGCGGCGTTATGGAAGCTGCTCTGCGCACGGTCTACGAAGTGGTCACAGGCGAAACCCTTAAGGACGTAAACCTTACGGCTGTTCGAGGACTCGAAGGAGTAAAGGAAGCCACGGTCCCGCTTGTATGTGCAGAGGGTAAAGGCACACTCGATGTAAAGGTTGCTGTAGCCAGCGGACTATCCAATGCCCGCAAACTGATGGACCTGATCATGGAGGGCAAAGCGGACTATCACTTCATAGAGATCATGTGCTGCCCCGGCGGGTGTATCGGTGGAGGCGGCCAGCCTATCCCGACAACCGATGAGATCAGGCAGAAGCGAATCGAGGCTATATATCGCGAGGACGAGGGCCTGCCCGTGCGCAAGAGTCACGAGAACCCAGCCGTCATGGCGCTATACAAAGAGTTCCTGGGTGAACCTTTAGGTCATAAGTCACACCAACTGCTTCATACGAAGTACACGCCACGCTCTATCTGGCCGACGGATGTGCTTGTGGATGACGTTGAAAAGGTCAAGGCATAGAAGTAGTTGTGGTTTAATCGCGGATTGTCTGATCGTATGATCGTGTATCGTCTGATCGTTGATGAGAATCTGGGTGGCGATTTCAGAATCGCCGCCCCTTAGCTCTTCCGTGACTGGATGGTCCGGGATTTGAGACAGCCTCTTTAGTCCAGAAATCAGAGGCGCAGGTAGGTGCCGAGGCTGAAGTCTTGATATACCAAGAGTAGACTTAATAATTCATAATTCAAAATTATCCTTCTGCTCCCCCAACGTTGAGGACCGAAGGCGAGCAGCAAAATAATAAATCAAAGATAATCAATACTAAATATTTCGGAGGAAAACTGTGGGTTGTGATTCGTGTGGATGCAATTCGCTGATCGTAGAGATTATCGAAAAATACGACAGCGACAAACGTAATTTGATCCCACTGCTCCATGAGCTTCAGGACGAGCTGGGCTACCTCTCGCCTGAGGTGATGGAGACAGTGGCCGAGAGGCTGGATGTGACCGTCGGTGATGTCCACGGCGTCGCCACTTTCTACAGCCTGTTCTACACCAAGCCGCACGGCAAGCACATCGTGCGCCTGTGCGACTCGCCGCCATGCCATATCGAAGGCAGTAAGCAGATTCGAGATGCCGTCACCGCAGAACTCGGTATAAAGCCGGGAGAGACCACGGATGACGGCATTTTTACTTTCGAGACTGTGAGTTGCATGGGCTTATGTGGTGTCGCGCCCGCTATGATGGTCAATGACGACGTCTACGGCAACCTTACACCCGAGATGGTGCCGGGGATTTTGGCCAGGTATGCACCGATTGCGGCAAAGGAGGGCAGGTAAATGTCATTCTACAGAGCACATGTTTTAGTGGATACGGGCACGCCTGCAGTCCTTAAGGGCGCTATGGGCATAAAGTCCGCGCTGGTCGACGAGATCAAGAAAAAGGGTCTGGATAAAGAGATTAAAGTAGTCGAGACGGGCGATCTGGGTCTGACCGGAGCCGGTCCGGCGCTGGTGATATATCCAGAGGGCGTGACTTATGCGAATGTCACTGCTGGGGATATCCCCGAACTCGTCGAAGAGCATCTGCTGAAGGGCAGGCAGGTGAAGCGCCTGGTATATACGGGTCCGTCGGCTGCCGTGGTAGACGGCAAGGCCAAACCGCGCGCAGGTGAGGTGAGGGTGATCCTCAAGAATGTGGGTGTGATCGACCCGACCAGCATCGACGAATATATCGCGCACGGCGGCTATGACGGCATGGCCAAAGCTTTAACGCAGATGAAACCGGCAGATGTGATCGCCCATGTCAAGGCTTCCCAGCTTAAGGGTCGCGGTGGAGCAGGCTTCCCGACGGGACTCAAGTGGGAGTTCACTGCAAAGGCCGGTGGAAAGCACAAGGCCGTTGTATGTAATGCGGACGAGGGCGAGCCGGGCAACTTCAAGGATCGGCTTATCCTTGAGGGCGACCCGCATCAGGTGATCGAGGGTATGATCATCTCGGGCTATGCAGTCGGCGCAAGTGAGGGTTACATATATATCAGGGGCGAGTATCAACAGTCTGTATCTCATACCGAAAAGGCCATTGCCGATGCGCGCGTTATGGGAATCCTTGGCAAGAACATATTCGGCTCAGGGTTCGATTTCGATATTAAAATTTTCAAGGGTGCTGGAGCCTATATTTGCGGCGAGGAGACAGCTCTGCTGGAGTCCCTGGAAGGCAAGCGCGGCGAGTCTCGTATGAAGCCGCCCTTCCCACCGACATACGGCCTTATGGGCAGTCCGACTGTCATTAACAACGTCGAGACCCTGGCAGCCGTCCCGCATATAATTGCGAGCGGAGCCAACTGGTATTGCGGCCTCGGGACAGATAAGACCAAAGGCACAAAGATATTCTCACCCTGCGGTGATGTGCTTTATCCGGGCGTGTATGAAGTTCCATTCGGGGTCACTCTGCGCGAGGTCATTTACAATATGGCAGGCGGAATCAAGAGCGGCAAACGCTTTAAGGCGTGCCTGATGGGTGGGCCGAGCGGCGTGGTGGTCGGTGAGGATGCCCTGGATAGGCGTCTGTGCACGGAGGACCTTGCGCCGGGCGCGGGAGCGCTGATAGTGCTCGATGAGAGCAGATGTATTGTAGACCTTATGCAAAATGTCGCCGAGTTTTTCTATCACGAGAGCTGCGGGCAGTGCGTGCCGTGTCGCGAGGGGACAAAACGTATCCTGGAAATCCTGAACTGGTGGACATCCGGCGCGGGCAGCGAGGACGATCTAAGACTGCTCGAATCGCTGGGCGATACCATGGCTGCGTCGTCAAAGTGCGGCCTTGGGCAGTTTGCGGCAGTTGCGTTCAAGAGCAGCCTGCCTCTTTTCGTAGATGAATACCTGTCTCACGTTAAAGACAAAGAATGTCCGACAGGTACTTGTGCGATGGACAGAGTTCTTGAGGAGGTAAAGTAACCAGTGCCCAAACTCCCTCTCCTGGGGGAGAGGGCCGGGGTGAGGGGGCAGCCTCTCAACGCTGGAAAAGGTGATAAACTATGGCGATTAACCTTACAATAAACGGACAAAAACTCACTGCCGAACAGGGTGATACTATCCTTGCTGCAGCCCGCAAGGCAGGAATCTACATACCGACTCTCTGTTACCACTCCGACCTCATGCCCGACGGCGTATGCCGTGTGTGCTCGGTCGAGGTCAAGGGCCAGAGGACACTTTGCGCCGCTTGCTGCTATCCCGTCTCCGATGGGATGGAGGTCTTGACCCATACTCCCAGAGTGCGTGAGGCGCGCAAGATGATAGTCGAGCTTATGCTGGCGAACCATCCACAGGAGTGTCTGACGTGCGCCAAGAGCGGCAAGTGCGAGCTTCAAGCCCTCGCGAAAGAGTTCGGCATACAGGATATACGCTTCAAGGGTGAGCGCAAGATTTGGGACAAGGATCAATCGAGCTTGTCTGTGATCCGTGATCCAGAAAAGTGCATCCTCTGCAACAGATGCGTGCGCACCTGTGACGATATCCAGAGCGTGGCGGCTCTGCATGCTGCAAATCGAGGCTGGAACGCAGTGATCGTGCCGGGTATGGGTGATGAGCTTGCTGATGTGGTCTGCGTGAACTGCGGCCAGTGCATCAATCGGTGCCCCACAGGAGCACTCAAGGGCAATGACCCAGCCGCCAAGATTTGGGAGGCGATATATGACCCGGCCAAGCATGTGCTTGTGCAGACTGCCCCGGCAGTGCGCGCGGCCATAGGTGAGGAGTTCGGCATGCCCGCCGGAAGCCGCGTGACCGGTAAGATGGTTACAGCCCTTAAGATGATGGGGTTCGACCGGGTGATGGATACAGACTTCACCGCCGACCTCACGATCATGGAAGAGGGCAGCGAGCTTATCGAGCGTATAAAGACGGGTGGGGTGCTCCCGCAGCTTACATCGTGCTCACCGGGATGGATCAAGTTTATCGAATATTACTACCCGGAACTGTTGCCGCATGTGTCGAGTTGCAAGAGCCCGCAGCAGATGTTCGGCGCGCTTGCCAAGACGTATTATGCCCAGAAGATGGGAATCGACCCGGCAAATATAGTTTCGGTTTCTATCATGCCGTGTGTCGCTAAGAAGTTTGAGTGCGTCAGACCCGAGATGAACGATTCGGGATATCAGGACGTGGACTATGTCCTGACGACACGTGAGGCTGCAGGTATGATGAAAGAGGCCGGTATTGACCTGCCCAGCCTTGCCGACAGCGATTACGATGATCCGCTTGGCATGTCGACCGGTGCGGCTGTTATATTCGGTAACACAGGCGGCGTTATGGAAGCGGCTCTTAGGACCGCTTATGAGATCATCACAGGCCAGAGTGTCCCGGATATCAACATCAAAGCTGTGCGAGGCATGGATGGTGTGCGGTCGGCGACTGTTATGGTCGGCGATCTGCCCGTTAAGGCTGCCGTCGCTCATGGCTTGGCCAATGCGAGACAGGTGCTCGAAGGAATTAAAAATGGCGAGTTCAAGGACTATCACTTCATTGAGATCATGTGCTGCCCCGGCGGATGCATCGGCGGCGGCGGCCAGCCCCAGCCTACCTCTGAAGAAATCCGCAAGGCTCGCGTTAAGGCGATCTATGATGAAGACGAAGCCATGGCTATTCGCAAGAGCCATGAGAACCCGGCTGTTGTTAAGCTATACGAGGAGTTCCTAGACAAACCTCTATCACACAAGAGCCATGAGCTTTTGCACACTCACTACACCGCCCGGTCTCGTCGCACAAGTAAGCAAGAGGCGCAACAGCCGGTAAAAGTGAAAGTGGAGTAGACAAGATATAAAATACAAGTTGCAAGCAGGGAGGAGTCTGTGAGGCTCCTCCCTTTTGTTAGTGCATTTTAATGCGTAGACAAAAGCAGGATGATTGCTTGCGGTCACGAATTATCTATTATCAACTCATAACGTGAGAATGCTAAAGGATATCTAAGAAGATGAAAATCCTGGGTATTTGCTTGACTGTTGCAGCAACTCTGGCAGTCTGTGCTGGAGCGCTTGCGGCAGATGAAATTAAGACGGGAGTCAGCAATAATAGTGCTGAGTCTGCGGTCAAGTCTGATGAAGCAAAAATTTCTATTGATGCAAAAGACATGAATGCCGCCGATGTATTTAAGGCACTCGCGGATAAATCGAAGCAAAAGATAGTCGTTGAATCCAGTGTAAAGAAGAAAGTAAGAATCTCGCTGAATGAATTGCCTTTGCAGACGATTTTGGAAACGATATGCAAAACAGAAAAATTGGACTGGCGCAAGATTTATATTGATCCCAACTCAAAGTTGCTCGAACAGCCCGATAGATTGGCTGCTACAATTCGGCTCGCTTCAGGTCTTGGCTTTCCTGATATTATCATTGCGGGTTCATCGGGAAAGAAATGTGTGCTTCACAGCGAAACCGATGAGGTGTCCAGGCCGCTCTGGACCCAGTTGTCAAGAAAGAGGGCCTTAAGCTGGTCTATGTTATAACCGATGACGCTGCTGTTGCTGCGAAAAAAGCTGAGGATAATAAGGCGGTAAACAAATTCAAGGAAACCACGAAAGAACAGATGGACCTTTTTATGAATATGAGCCCTGAGGAGAGGGAGCAGGCGATTATTGCCAATCTGGATATGATGAACAACATTGGGCCGGAGTATATGAGCGCTGTGATGCAGACCATGTTAAATGCAAATCCGGATTCTCTCAAGCTGATGGTTTCAAGGCAGACCGATATGCTCTTTAATATGCCTCAGGAACAGAGGCGCGCCATGTTAAAGATGAATATGCAGACGATGTCGATGATTACCCCTGAGCAAAGGCAAATACTCCAGGAGGACGCAATAGCTATCCAAGAAGAAATGCAAGAAAAAGCCCAAGATCAGTAATAACCTGTTTTGTACGCATCGAAAACTGGTATGTGTGAGCGGAACCTGTTTATAATACAGGTTCCATTTTCTTATGTAAGGAAGACCACCATGTGAACACTACGAAATGTCCTGTACCAGGAAACGCATAATACTATACATTTGCTTGACAACCCTGTGCCTGCATGCTATTACTATTGTTGGGAGGGTGACTTATTGGGCTGGCTGCGCGGAATATTGCGTTTAACTATAATCACTGTGCTGTTTCTTGTGGCATCTGTTGTTATGGCGGATACGGTATGTGTGGTTTTGAACACAAACAGCAGAGATGAATGTATCAGCGCTATCAAGAGTGTTGAGTGTGCCGGTGCGGCCGTAAGGCATGTCTTTGTCCCGCAAGTGCTGATATGTGATGCTAACTCCACCTCTCAAAATGCTCTCGAATCTCTTCCGCAAGTCCGCGCGGTCCTTACCCAAGCATTGAGCCCCGACAATTTCCCCGATCTGGATCCCAATTCAGTATGCGGCCTGAAAGTGTGGAATTCATTGTGCTCACGCCATGTTGCGCTTCTTTCTGCCGACCAGGCTTCTTCGACGCTGGTTAATGATGCTGTTTCTCTCACATCTGAGGGCGCCGATCTCCAGTATTCGCCCCTGGCGCCCGGATATTACCAGACCAGTTCATATATGATTGGCTCCATAGCAGTCGGAGTGATACTTCCCGAGAGCATCAACGGTTCGGAAAACTGGTCCGGCTACCGCATCGAATCCGTGCTCGGCAAGATTGTGCAGGGAATGGATTGGTGGATCGACAAATCGGAGGCAAAGGCGCGCCTGACGGTCTATTACGATGCGCCGGCGCAAAATCTAGGTGCAGCATGTGAATGTGAACCCATTTCATTCAGTTCAATGTTTTCCGATGCTTGGATAGTAAGCACATTGGGCACATTGGGATATTATGACACATACGCAAACGGGACCAGCCTGACTCTGGCATATATAAATGACATAAGGACAAAGTATAACACGGACTGGAGCTTTTGTGTCTACGTAGCCGACAGCTATAATGATACCGACGGGTGTTTTCCGGATGGGACTTACAGCTTCGCCTACAGGAACGGCCCGATGGTAGTGATGACATATGACTGTGGTCTGTGGGGGCACAGCCGCATGGACCAGGTGTTCAGACACGAAGTTGGGCATATATTCGGCGCAGCGGATGAATACTGTGGGAGCTACTCATCCTGCGATTTTGGCTCATACGGCTATCTGGGCATTGCAAACACGAACTGTGCGTACAACAATGCCGACAGCCTGCCATGTGTTATGAAAGACAACTCCGATAACTTGTGCGCTTCGACTCTCGGGCAGATAGGCTGGCTGGATTCGGACGGCGACGGCATATTCGATCCTATAGACACGTCAGTGAATTGCAGCGCCGAATGTCAGGATGCAAGCCCGACTACAAACAGCACGCTTCACTTTACAGGAACGGCATACGATGTGCCCTGTGATTCACCATCTTTCACGCCTGTCACGATAAATAAAATTACCCAGGTTGAGTATAATGTCGATGGCGGCTCGTGGACAACTGCTGCCGCTTCGGACGGCGCGTTCGATTCGGTGCTTGAGTATTTCAACTTTGAAATCGCCGGTGTCGCTCCCGGCGAGCATTTGATCAATGTGCGCGCTCAAAACACCGTCGGCAATCTGTCATCGGTGTGCACTGTGTCTGTAGCCGTCCTTCCTGATCAAACCGCTCCGGTGATCGAAGCTGTCCAGGACGATGGTCAGTATACCAACAACACAAGCTCGCTGCATGCATCCTGGAGCGCTACCGATCCTGAGACGCAGGTGAGTGAATATAAATACGCCGTCGGCACATCACCGACCGACACAGGCTCGGGTTACGTCAAGGGCTGGACCTCAGCCGGCAAGCAGACCAACATTGATATTTCCCTTTCTATGCAGGATGAATGTACTTACTACGTTTATGTCGAGGCCGCAAATACAAGCGGTGTCTGGAGCGGGCCTGCCGAATCCGATGGCATCACTGTTGAGACCTCGAAACCTATCGGTAATGTAAAGAGTATGAGTGATGGGCTGTCGGTAAGCCTTGTAAGCAAAATAGTCACTGCCGCTCTGAGTGATTCTTTCTATATTGAGGATGACAATCGTGCATGCAGCTTGAAAGTATTATCAGGTGCGTCAGTGAAGTCAGGCGACAGAGTAAGTATAACAGGCCTTATGCGCACAACTTCAGTCGGTGAGCGTTATATTCAGCCGACCTCCGTCGATACTATCTGTCATGGCGAATCACTTCCGGAGCCTATAGGAGTCAATATGGCGACAGCAATGTCGAATAAACTCTGTTTTGGGCTGCTCGTGAGGTTGTGGGGTTACCCCGAGGCAGCAGACAATGGGTTATGGAAGTTCAAATCTGGCATGGGCGCCAGCGGAAAGAACCAGTATGTCTACGTCAGACCGACCCAGAGCGCTTCATTGACGGCGGGCTCATTTACAATTCTAGACGGTGTTCTTGCGCCTGAAAAGACGGATACCGGAAAGATTATCGTATTGAATGTAGTCGACTGATTACTTTATTCCGGCTCTTGCTTTGCGCTCCTGCCTTGCCTGAGAGAGAAACCTGGGAATGTCTGATGCAGGCCCGCCGCTTAGTATACGCTCAATCTGCATTTGAGGCACGGGGTTTTCGGGGTCGACCGCGCTCCTGAGCGCCCATACGCCCAGAGCCGACTCGGCGTAGCCTGCACTCTCATATGCATGAGCGAGTGTGTGCCAAACCGGCATCGGTGCATCAAAAGTCGAAGCTGCAATGAGATAGTCTACCGCTTCATTGAACCTCTCATGCGTGTAATAATAATATCCGACCTCGAAATACAGATCGTATATATCACCGTTATCAGCAAGGCCTTCCAGCAGAAAGACCTCTGCCTCATCGTCTCTGAGCTGGTTTTGCATAAGCCACGCGCCGTCGCTGTAGGCCTGCGTGTCATGCGGGTCTATCTGAGTTATCAGGCGCATTGTTGCTATGCATCGCTCGAACTCGCCTGCGTGCCAGAAATCATCATTGATCTGCCAGAGTTTGTCTCGTGTTATCGAAAATGTAATCTGCAGCCCATTCATCGAATCAGCAGGCACGCTGCTCTGAGCATATGCCGGGATCGATATAACTACGATAATCAGAGATATCCAGACCGCATTACAGCGCATTGTTGCCTCCAATATCTACTCTATAATTCAGCCTATGCTTGACTGCATCCTGCTTCCTGATAAAATCTAATCTATGCAATAGGCATTGCCCGTAGGCTATGAGTAATGTCATTCCGAACGCAGTGAGGAATCTGCGCTCTTGGCTCTTATTAGGAGTGAACTGATGAGGATACAAGATATCATTGCCGCCAAAAGAGACTGCCGTGAGCTTACCAATGGTGAAATATCCAGAATTGTAATGGATTATGCAGCAGGTGAGGTTCCAGATTATCAAATGTCGGCATTTCTTATGGCTGCGTATATCAACGGTATGAGCTTTGCCGAGACCTCCGCCATGACCCAGGCTATGATCGACAGCGGCGAAGTATTAGACTTATCGTCAATATCCAAAACAAAGGTGGACAAGCACAGCACGGGTGGAGTGGGGGACAAGACCACACTCGTCGTAATCCCGGTCATGGCGTCATGCGGTCTGGCTGTGCCTAAAATGTCCGGCAGAGGTCTGGGATTTACTGGCGGCACTCTCGACAAACTCGAGTCCATCCCGGGCTTCAATATGGCGCTTAGTCCAGACCAGTTTGTAAAACAGGTGAACGATATAGGCGCGGCGATAGCAGGCCAGACGCATGATATAGTGCCCGCCGATAAGAAGATTTATGCTCTGCGCGATGTCACGGCCACTGTCGAAAGCATTCCGCTGATCGCCGCGAGCATTATGAGCAAGAAGATAGCCTGTTCGAGCGATATTATCCTGCTGGACGTTAAAGTCGGCTCGGGAGCATTCATGCATGATCTTCCGCGAGCCAGGGAGCTTGCCCGGACTATGATCGCAATCGGCACAAACCTGGGGCGTAAAGTCGGCACTGCAATCACGGACATGAATCAGCCACTGGGCAGGGCTGTAGGCAATGCTCTGGAGGTTGCCGAGGCGATTGACACTCTCAAAGGTGATGGCCCGGCAGATTTCAGACATCTATGCGTAGAGCTATCGGCTATAATATTATACATGGCTGCACAATGCAAGTCCCTGGACGAAGGTCGCGCCATAGCGTCCGGATCACTCGATAATGGAAGCGCACTGAAGAAGTTTGCAGAGATCATATCTTCTCAGGATGGCAATCCCGCCGTGATTGATGATTATACTCTGCTACCCCAAGCGAAATACAAGTATGATGTCGTAAGTGAGAGATCAGGGTTTGTCTCTGAGGTCGACTGCGCTCTTATCGGACGGGCCGCATGCATGCTGGGCGCGGGCCGCGAGCGTAAAGAAGACTCTATAGACCCAGCGGTCGGCATAATTACAAATAAGAAGCTTGGCGATAGAGTCGAGAATGGCGAGGCATTGGCCGAGCTTTACTCAAACGACGAATCGAAGACATCCGAAGTCGCGTCGGCTGTTTGTAAAGCATATACCATAGGTGATGTCTCGATAGTCCCGCCACTTATACATGAGCTGACATATTAGTACAAAAAAGAGCCCCGATCTAGTTGACCGGGGTCGAAGGAAAGGAGGAGAAAGGAGAAAAGATAACCAGTATCTTTGTCAGTTTATTCTACGCATATCACATTTTGTACGTTCCCGGTATATGAAAATCTTAAAATTAAGAGTCAGGTGTACAAAAACAACCCTGACCGGATGGTCAGGGTCAAAGAAAGGAGGTAGAATGAAAAGAAGGTCGTTTGTTGCTTCTTTTATCATTACGCTGAGTTAGGAAAAATAGGTTCCCGAAAAAAACAAAACTTCTGTCTTGATAATCTGTGGTTCCAGGTTCTCAGCTATTCAAAGCTTGAAAACGCCGTACGACACTCCGTCCATCTTCAGCTTTATCTTACCTGACGACTCTGCAATATGTGCTCCTTTACCCATCATCAGCTCGTTCTTAAATCCTGAACCGGTGATCTGGAACTCAACCTCTGCAGGCTTGCCAGACGGATTAAACGCCACCAGCATTCTCTCACCGTTCAGAGTTCGAAGAAAAACAAACGGATACCCGTTCGGCTCCCAGTAGACCGGGCTGAACTCTCCGTCGGCGCACAGCGCTGGGTTATCCTTGCGCAGCTTTATGAGCGCGCGGACAGTCTCCAGAAGTGAATCCGGCTTGCCCTGCTGGTCGGCTACATTCGGCGCATCCGGTGACGGATCTACCGGCAGATAGAGCTTCGACGGGTCTGCAGTCGAAAAGCCCGCATTGGCTTCGGCTGACCACTGCATCGGCGTGCGTGCGCCCGTGCGGTGGAACCCGCCTTCCTTGGACGGCAGACCGCTCAGATAGCGCATTCCAATCTCATCGCCGTAATATATGAACGGCACGCCCGGCATAGTCAGCAGGAACGCGAATATCAATTTGAGGTCTTCGCTGTCACATCCCTGTGAGCACCGCCCTATATCATGGTTGCCGCTTATCAGCGATACATATCCTTTATCTTTTGTCTTGCGGTAGTAGTTCATATACTGGTCGAGGAATAGAGTGATATCACCCTTGCCTTCTTTTCGGAAAAAGCTGTGGTTTTCGGGTGTGGGGTTACAGAACTGGTCCCGCTCATATCTGAAGAGCGAGTTGTAACCAACATGAAGTTGGAACAAAAAGTCGATATGAAAACCTGCGGGAATTGCAATGACAGGGTCTCCCCATTCCGAGATAAGAACAGCCTCCGGGTAATCGGCATCTAGCCATTCGCGCACTTCATTCCACAGCTTTGCGACAACTGCCGAATCGGGGTCATTTTTGATAAGTGATTTGGCCATGTCCACGCGAAAACCCGTTGCGCCCATATCCAGCCAGAACTTGATTATGTTTTTGAGTTCCTGCCGCACTGCAAGGCAGTCTGGGTGATCCATTGGCAACTGCCAGGGTTTGTTCGGGTCAGGGTTGGCGAACCCATAGTTTAAGGCCGGCTGGCAATAAAAGAAGTTGTTCAAATACTGGCCATCGCGCTGAGCGTATCCGCCAACAAACCTGCCGGTCCAGTCTCCGGCGTCCCAGATGCTGTTGGTCCAGACATACCAGTTTGAATATTTGTTATGCTCAGGCTTGCACGATTGCTTGAACCACTCATGCTCAATGGATGTATGGCCCGCCACAAGGTCCAGGCAGACCTTTATGCCGCGCTTTGCGGCTTCTGCAAAGAGCTTCTTTGCGTCATCATTAGTGCCGTAGCGAGGCGCTATGCGATAGAAGTCTGCGACATCATAACCTGCATCCTGGAACGGCGACAAAAAGCATGGGTTCATCCAGATGGCGTTGCATCCGAGGTCTTTTATATAATCGAGTTTCTCAATAATCCCCTGCAGATCGCCGATCCCGTCACCATTGGAATCACAGAAACTCTGCGGGTATATTTCATAAAACACTGCGTTTTCAAGCCACTTCGGGCATGGTCTATTCATCCTGATTGTCATCTCCTGACTTTATATCTATGCTCTCTCGATAACAACTCTTTGCCCGCTGTGGACTTTTTTGAACTCCTTCGGGTCGCCGTCAAGCCTGCCGAATACCTCAACGGCGCTCGCGGGCCTGATCTCGTTGCCCTGGCTCATAGGAGTTGGCCCGAAGAATATACAAAAGCAGCTTCCAGCCAGCCAGTAGGCCAGGTCGCCCAGTTCCACTGTCTCCTGTGGGTTCTCACTGTTGCAGTCTACAGGGATTTCAAAGTATATCTCGTCTTCCCAGGTGCTACCGTTTGTCTCTATCGGCAGTGCATCAAAGATTCTCTTTGCGCATGCGCTGTCATTGAGGGTCGCGGTCTGTGTTACAGACCCGGCTAAAATTTTGATCTTGTTCGGCATATATAACCTCCAATAGTTCGCTTGATTGTTAACCAGACTATTATTGCAGGGTTTTAGATGGTAGTAAAGAGGGATTGGGATCATACTCGTCGTATAGTTAAGTTTCTCGATCTCACAAGGAGAGTGAAATGGCCGATATACAAAACTACCTCAGCGCATCAGTTTATGTGTTTTTTCCTCATGATGACCCTGAAAGTGACTGCATGCCGGTTGCCGACTGTGCGAAAGAGATTGTGGACTTCGGGATTGGAGTAGAGGTTTTTCTCTCGGAGTATAATTACACTCCATATACTCAGCAGGCGATCGAGCAGGTTCGCGAGATAGGCAAAGAGGCTAAGTTTCTGACTTGTCATACAAACCAGTTCGAGTGGAACTATGACAAGCTCATGGCCGAAATTCCTATGGTCGCAAGTTTTAGTGGGAGTGTGCTGGTGGTGCATCCGGCCACGTTCGGACTGGAGCGCTGCAATAATCCGCCGTCACCACAAATCCTTCGTGATATATGCAAGTTCGCTCAGGACTCTGGAATCAGGCTTGCATTTGAAAACAGCGGGCGCACAGGTATCGCGATGATGAGGCGCGCTCTCGATATTATCGGCTCAGACCCACTGTCCATAGGGCTGGGAATCTGCATAGACACCGGTCATGCCAATCGCAGCATGGCTCTTGATGGAGTGCCTACCGAGGACTATCTGCGTGAGTTCCGTGAACTTATAATAGAGCTTCACATCAACGACAACCTGGGCAAGGAGGACCTGCATCTGCCGCCGGGAGCAGGCAATATCGACTGGAGCGCTGTGCTGCCGGAGTTGCATGCTTTGCCCCAGGAGGCGATTATGTGTATTGAGCTTGCCAACCATGGTGACGATGCAATGAGCCTGATCCAGCGGTCTCGCGATTTTCTGATAGGGGCTAATTAGGCGAAGTGTATTCGTCATCGGCGTCAAAGAATTTGACCTCGCCGCCCTGAAGCCGTCTTTGGATCACGCGGCGAACGCGTTCCTCTTCCTCAGCTTGCTCAATTGTATCTCTGTCCTGCTTTTCGACCGCTGTCGCCTCGACCATCACCCTGGCCTGAGCGCATACCTCGCAGTCGGGCCTTTCGCATAAAAGGCCTTCAGGGTCCATCTTGAGGACTTCAAGCGCGGCGTCGACAACCGATCTTGCGGCCATAATCTGCGCACGGCACTCGCCTATTGTTGTCTCACGGACGGCGTCGTGCTCATCCAGGATTTCTTCAATTGCATCAAAACCGTGGCTGCAGCCTGGCCTGCGAACCCATTTTTGGACGGTCTTGCCCTGTGCGTTCTTGACATCTATTTGCCTCGACCGTTCCAGATACGGCAGGTTTGCGATCTCTTCGGCAACGTGGATCATGGAGTCCGATTTATGCGAAACGCCGAGCAGGAGAATCTTGCCTCGAGCCTGGAGGACATTGAACAGCGCCGATCCGCGGGCAAATGCGTGGACTTTTTCATGACCGCCGGTAATTACATCTGCCAGTGCTCCGATTGCTGCGACCGAGTGAGTGGGGTGCAGGCTGCGTAGAGCATTTGGACGTTTGCGAACAGCCTCCGTAATGGCTCCGCAGAGTGATGATGATCTCTGAGGATCATACACATCCAAACCATATGTGTATGTGGGCACTACAAGTGTTCCCTGCTCGCCGATAGTCTCCAGCAGCGCATCGACAACAGCCTCGGCTCCGCCGTCGACTCTACCAAAGCTCGACAGCGAGCTGTGAACTACGACAACATCACCGCTGCCGAGCCCGATCTTATTGAGTCCCATCTCAATGTGCTTTTTGGTGACCATCAGCCCATAACTCACAACTCATAACCCAAAACGCATAACGTACATAGAGAAAGAGAGGCGGCAAAGCTCACCTCTCAGTCTAAAAAATCTATTAATTGACGTCGGCTATGCCTGCGCATTTGCCTTGAAAGCGGCGCGCTTCATAAGCCTGGACTTGCGTCTGGCAGCAGCGTTCGGATGAATAATACCGCGCTTTGCCGCCTTGTCTACTATGCTCACAGTCTCATTGAGGAACGCTGTGGCTGTATCGGCCGTGGCATCCTGTGCGGCCTTGGTCTTCTTAACAAAGGTCTTGATCTTGGACCTTGTGTCCAGATTTCGCTGCCTCAGCTCGCGAGACTTCTTGACGTCTTTAACAACTGACTTAATATTCGGCAACTAGGTTTCACCCCCTGTCCTTGCCATAAGAGTGCTCGTATCGACAACCTTACTAATATAACACTTACTCAAAGAAAGTGCAATAGCAAAACAATCGCAACAATGAGTTCAGTTCTCTGCGCACGAATATGCTTCGGATACGATGAAGCTGTCTCAAAAAGAATAAGCGAAGAGACATGAATTTGCGGTATAGTTGTCGAACTCCTATATGGGAGGATTGATGTAATGCCGCGATTCAAGGAAATGCCACAGGACCCGAAGCAGATATGG
>JBDKUO010000039.1 GCA_039679645.1 Armatimonadota bacterium | reverse complement strand
TGCTGGCATGATTGTGGCTCGCCTCCTTTATTTTCTCACAAAAATGAATTCGGCGTTGACCGTCCATTTTCATGCCAGCAGCCTCATCTTTTACCTATTAAAATTCCGTAGATTTGACACGCACCCGACAGGTATTGAGTGTTAGCTCTGTTGGGGCAGATTTGCAATCTGGCCCCTTTGGGGCAATCTTGGGATCTGTGATCCCGTTAACCGCTAAGCCTGCATGCAAGCGTTTGGTGATGGCATCAGAGATGCCATTTGGCCCTTTTCGGCGCAGATTTTAATCTGCCCGAACAAAGTAAAGACATATTTCCTAAGATGCGTTAGCCCGGACAAGAACCCGGACAGGTATTGGGGGTTGGGGTTGAATGGATAGACACGACAGAGGTTTAAGAAATAATTGCTTTTCATAATTTTTTCAGAATTGGCTTGTAGCATACTGGCGGGAGGGAAATCAATGAACGAATATTTGGGGACTTCAGCTTGCCGGTGTTCCTGGAAAGAAGTAGAAGGAATATCACCTTTCTGTCGGGTTCCGTAGCTGGCCAAATCGACTACGAACCCGGCAGATCTCTATCGGCAATTCAACCTGTCTCTTCCGGACGCAAGACAGGACTTCATTTTATGATGAAACCGATATGCCTGCCTGACTCAAAACACCGGCGATTATACTATCGATAGTGTTCTTCTGGCCGGACTGGCCTGTCGACTCATTCTGCGAGTAGAGTTCGGAGACATCCTGCATAGAGCCGCTGCATCCGGACGCCGGTGGCGGAGGAGGAGGCTGCAGTGAAGACATATCTCCTGTCTCGGAAGCATCCTTAAACTTGCTCGCCAAATCCGTAAGCATGCCATCCGAGCTTCCATCTTCATTTTCGGCTGCTTCACTTAACTGTTCCGCAATGTTCGCGCATATTTCCTTGAACTTGTCAGGGTCTGTCTCTTGAAGCTGCTGGAGCTTGCTGAAAAGCTCGCCTGCCTTCGAAAAATCAGCGGAATCAACACTGGCGCCCGTACTGCTGACTCCGGCAATTGATGTATCGCTGTCATCCGAAGACGTTCCACTCACTGACTGTGTCGCGTAAAGCTGATACAGGTCATAGACCGATTCTGAGTTGCTACTTACTCCTGTAATACTCATTATGTCCATCCTTTCAATGTGCTTGATTGTAGTTGTAGCCATGGTCTACACTCATTCACCTATCGACATTCCTGCCGGTAAACATTATGCCTAGAGCCGATATTTCCGACATTTGCCCATAACTTACAAACTGCAAATAATGATCCCGCTTTCATACTATTTTAAGAACTCATCCTTAGAATATAAATGTCGCCAAACAACATTTGCCGGACAGGTGGTAGAAACAATGATTATTGACCGAGGAATCATAAACACAGGGGTAGCTCGCGCCCTTGTTGCAGCCTGCATATGCTCGCTGTTTTTATGCGTGGGCGCATTTGGTGAGGATAACACATCGGTAAAACCCATGAGTCTGCAGGAGTGCATAGACATTGCGCTCAAAAATCAGTTGGATGTGGTCATCGCCAAAAATGATGTCGCGATCGCCAAGAGCCAGTTGGCAAAGACAAAAAGCGAGTATCTGCCTCAAATCTCAGTAGACAACAATGCCTTCACAACCGGCTCTCAGGGAGTGCTGAGCCAGGTCACGACCGGAACGGCTCTCTCCGCAAACCTTAATATCTTTGACGGCGGCATACGTGAAGCCAATGTCAAAGCATCACGCTATGGTGTTCAGAGCACCGATTCGGCTTATAAACGGACCATGCAGACAGTCACCTATACGGTTACCAAAGCTTACTACGAAACTCTGCGCTCTAAGCATCTGGCGGAGGTTGCAAGCTCCAACGTTAAGTATTACCAGACGCTCCTTGAACAGGTCACACAACAGATAAATGAAGGATCGAAAGCTACAGTCGACAAATATCCCGTGGAGGCTGAGTTGGCCTCGGCAAAAGTCGATCTTTTGTCCGCACAGAATACGGTGCGCACATCAATCCTTGATTTGCAGGCAACCATGGGCATTTCTTCACGCTCAGGCTTTGATGTCGCGGAAGTCGACACTATCCCGGACACTGCCGTCCAAATGCTGGATAATTACGTAAACTACGCCAAGAAGAGCCGACCGGACATCACACAAGCTCAGGCGCAGATCTGTTCAGCCAAAGCATCGACTACCGCAGCGCGGATTTCTCTATACCCAATCCCTACAATAAGCGCAGGATATCAGCATAGCATTTCCGGAGGCTACCGAACGAGCGGGACTCAGATGGTAGGTGGACTGACATTCAATCTTTTCGACGGCGGAGCAAGCCGAGCGGCATATAAAACAGCCAAGCTGACCCAGGAAAGCGCCGTTGAGAGTGCGAAACAGTTGGATCGAGATGTAAGAACGCAGGTCGAAGAAGCGTATCTCAACCTGACCAGTTCTAAAGAACGCTTGGCTGCAAGCCAGACGAGTCTTGACTCAGCGAAAAAAAATCTCGATGTTCAACGGGAACGCTATAATCTCAAGCTGGCAATTACACTGGACGTGCTTAACGCCGAACTGCAGTATGTGACTGCTCAAAGCGATTACGTCCAGGCTAAGTATGATTACCTGATCGCGATATCACAACTCGAATATACGACAGGCGAGTAAGGAGGCCTATGATGGCAAAAAACCGCAAAGATCGAAAACCAATTATCATAGGAGCAATAGTACTGATAGCGGTATTGGTATTTTCATTAGCCCGGCACAGAGCCGACAGCAGTAAGGTCGTTCTCAAAACCGCAAAGGTCACACGAACGACTATCACTACATCCGTCTCCGGCACGGGCACGCTGGAGGCTCTGAGCACGGTTGAAGTCAAATCCAACGTTGGTGGCCAGATAATCTGGCTGGGTGTGGATGAAGGCGACCGCGTAAAGGCGGGCCAGGTAGTAGCCCGCATCGACCCGACCGACACGAAAAGCGCTCTTGAACAGACGAACGCCAATCTTGCCAGCGCGCGGGCAAAAGTACTGCAGGCCCAAAACAACAGAGACATGCAGCACAGTCAGTATCCAGCTCAGTTACAAGCCGCACAGGAGGCGGTAAAGAGCGCAAAGGCTCAACTCGAACAAGCGCAGCAGCAAGCATCCGTGCAACCGACACTTACTAGAGAAGCCATAAACGAGGCAAAAAGCTCGCTCGCATCAGCCGAAGCGTCTTACCGCCAGGCAAAAAAGGCGACAGTGCCTCAAGCAATAGTCTCGGCACAGGCAAATTATAACGGAGCGAAATCAGCCGCCGACCAGACAAAAAACGAGCTTCATCGCCAAAAAGCGCTGTATGAAAAGGGATTTGTCTCGAAATCCGATCTGGAATCGGCGCAAAAAAACTATGACGCGGCTCAAGCGCAGCTCGACAGCACAAGTAAGAAACTCGAAACAGTAAAAGATGAAACAAATGAAGACCTGCTCAGCAGCGAAGCCAAAGTGGCCGCTGCAAAAGCCGCTCTAAAGACCGCGGAAGCCAACAGCGTACAGGTATCCATAAAGAAACAGGCTCTGGCTGATGCGCAAGCCTCGTATAGAAAAGCTCTCGCATCCCTGGCAGAAGTCCGCGCGACATATCGCACAGAGATCGTGAAGGCGGCGGATATCACACAGGCGGAAGCTGATGTAAAGAGTTCGGAAGCTTCGCTCAAACAGGCGCAAAAGAACCTCGGCTATACGACAATAACAGCCCCTTGCTCGGGAGTTGTGGTCACAAAATATGTAGAGTTAGGCTCTATCGTCACGGGAGCAAAGTCGTCGGCAATTGCGTCCGGCAGTGGTGTCGCACTCTTTGAAGTCGCCGACGTCAGCAAAATGAACGCGACAGTCGATATAGACGAGACCGACATCTCGCAAATTCGTATGAACCAGAGCGTTAATATCACGGTCGACGCCTATCCAAACGAAGTCTTCAAAGGCACAGTGACTAAGATCGCGCCTCAGACGACCACGACAAATAATGTTACCACCATACCGGTAACTGTGGAGATAAGCTCGACCGACAGTAAATTAAAGCCGGGAATGAACGCAACATGCGACTTTATCACAGCCAGTAAAGAAGATGTCCTGGCTGTTCCCAACAACGCTCTGAAAGGCTCGAACAAGCAGTCGATAGTAATGGTGATCGAGAACGGCGCGCCGAAATCACGAAGAGTCGAAACCGGCCTCTCAGGCGATGAAATGACTGAGATCACAAGTGGACTCAAAGAAGGCGAACAGGTCGTGATATCGGATAAAACCAGCACAGGTATAGGGCAAACTACAAAACAATCCGGCAGATTTGGACCACCAGGCGGAATGCCGATGTAGCAATCGGGTTACGGGTTATGAGTTATGGGTTATGAGTTATTAGTTGAGTTAGCACCCATACAACTCACAACACATAACTCGAAACTCACAACTAATGGTAGTGGAGGTAGAGTAATGATTTGCGTGGAGAATCTCCACAAAATTTATCATATGGGCACACAATCGGTTCATGCGCTTCGGGACATTAACCTGGACATCAACGAGGGTGAGTTCGTAGCTATTATGGGACCTTCGGGATCGGGCAAGTCGACATTGATGAATATTCTGGGATGCCTGGATCAACCTACGGAGGGATCATACAAGCTTGCCGGTGAGGAAGTAGCCGGGATGGACGACGACGAACTCGCCGATGTGCGCAACCGCAGGATCGGTTTCGTGTTTCAGTCATATAATCTTATTCCGCGCCGTCCGGCGCTGCGCCAGGTAATGCTGCCGCTGATGTATAACCCGGACGACTCGCACGTTGACATGGAGAGCAGGGCGCAGGTCGCTCTCGAACGAGTCGGGCTCGGTGAACGCATACACAACAAGCCAAACGAAATGTCAGGCGGCCAGCAGCAGCGTGTGGCAATAGCGCGCGCACTCGTCAACAACCCGCTGATAATCTTTGGCGACGAGCCGACCGGCAACCTCGACACGCGCACCAGCGAGGAGATCATGACAATCCTGCAGGAACTCCATGATGAAGGCAAGACGATTGTCATGGTCACTCACGAAGAAGATATTGCCCATCACTCAGAACGGATTATCAGGTTCAAGGACGGGCATGTGGTCGAAGACGCGCCTGTCACCAAGCGTATTAAGGCTCGCGATGTATTGGCATCTCTGCCGGTGGAGGAAGAATCATGAGTCTATGGGAAAGTGTCGCCGTCGCACTTGAAGGCCTGTCGGCAAACAAGATGCGGGCTGCCCTGACTATGCTGGGTGTGATTATCGGGGTAGCTGCTGTAATTACAATGCTGGCACTGGCCCGCGGCGCTCAAAACCAAACGATGGAGCGCATACAATCCATGGGAACCAACGTGCTCACCGTATTTACGGGCCGAACACGTAAAGGCCCGGCAATGGGCGGATTCGGCAGCAATGAATTTCTGACACTGGATGATGTCAGCGCCATAACGAAAGAATGCTCCGCAGTCGGCGCTGCGGCCCCTGAAGCACAGACTAACGCTCAGGTGAAATTTAAAAATCAGAATACCAACACGACAATTCTCGGCACCACACCGGATTATCTATCTATCCGCAATTATCAAGTGCAGACAGGAAGGATGTTCACTGACGATGAAGAGAGGGCATACCGAAAAGTAGCCGTCATAGGCCCTACAACTGCTAAGAATCTCTTTGGTGAAGTATCGCCCGTCGGGCAAAATTTGCGAATCAACGGCGTTCAGTTCAAAATAATCGGTCTTCTGAAAGCAAAAGGCTCGGCAGGAAGCTTTTCTGACCCTGACGACAGGCTCATAGTCCCCGCAACTACCGGTATGCGCAGACTGATGGGGACCGAATATGTGCGAGCCATTGACGTGCAAGCTGCCTCGTCGGATGTCAGCAGCCAGGCGTCAACTCAGGTCGACAGCCTTATCCGCAAGCGGCACAACATAGCCGCGACTGACCAGGACACATTTATGATCCGAAACCAGGCCGACATAATAGAAATGGCTCAGGAAACAAGCAAAGTCTTCACACTACTGCTGGCGGGTATCGCGAGTGTATCTCTGATAGTAGGCGGGATCGGGATCATGAATATTATGCTTGTATCGGTCACCGAGCGCACTCGTGAGATCGGCATTCGCAAGGCTCTGGGAGCGCGGCGGCGTGACATCCAGAGGCAGTTTCTGGTCGAGGCGCTGGTGCTTTCGCTCTGCGGTGGAACAGTTGGAGTGCTGGTCGGTTTGTTGGGATCATTCATTGTAAGCTGTTTTTCGCAGTGGCATGCGCAGGTTTCTATGACTTCCATATTGCTGTCATTCGGATTTGCGGCATTTGTCGGGATATTTTTTGGCTATTATCCGGCAAAGCAAGCAGCTTCACTCAGCCCGATAGAAGCTCTGAGATATGAGTAACATAGGACCGGAGGCATTGTTATGAAACGTAAAGTTGTAATAGCGTTGGTTCTCATAGCTGCGGTAGCCGTTATTTATGGAGCCGTATCCCTGCTCTCTCCGAAGCCGCAGTATGTCCTGGTTCCCACCGACAGCAGACCCGGACCGGACGGGCAAGCAGGCTCTCCCGGAAATTGCCCGGCCCCCGGCAATATGGCGGCACAGGGCCCGCAGCCGGGTGATGTGCCCACAGCAGAAAAGCCTGATGTTGAAGACAAATCGGAGCTTTCAAAGAAGCCATCTGCCACAGTGAGTGTGGAAGAGGATAACACAAGCGCTTCGACAAAGAGATCCGATATGAAAAACCTACCAATGGGACCGGTTAAGAATGATGGACGCACAATACCCGCCGGCATGCGCTCATCGTTCGATCTGGTGCGTGTAGTAATGGATATCGGACGACTTGAAGAGAGTAAAAAGGACTCTGTCACGGCTTCACAGGCAAAGGCGATTCTTGCAATAGTAAATCCGCTGCGTTCCCGGAAGACACTGGATGCAGCGCAGGCAAAAGCAGCCGCATCAAAACTGAATGCGATACTAACCTCTGCGCAAAAGAAGGCTATTAGCGAACGGCCGCGCAGGGAAATGAATCGTCCCGAAGGACAAAATGGCGGACAGCATCCCGGCAGCCCGCCGCCATCAGAAGCTTCAAGACCGGGTGGTCCGCCGCAAAATATGGGGTCAAGACCAGGTATGGATATGAACCCGCTCAGCTCGTCTTCCAAGAGCCCAATGGCGGATATGATAAAGAAAACTATAAAAGCGCTGGAAGCGAAAATAAAAAAGTGAAATTAAAAAGAGAGGCAGCCAATTTGAGCTGCCTTTCTTTTATGCTTGAAGCTCTCATATTCTTCTGGTAAAATGTAGCGAATGGAAACAGGGTGAGAAGACATGGGTCTGATTACCCTTTTTGTTTAAGTATATGGCAAAATCTCACACAAAGTTTGTCTGTCAATCTTGCGGCTATGAGTCACCAAAGTGGCTGGGACGCTGCCCGGACTGTGACGAATGGGGCAGCCTTGTCGAAGAGGTGATTGTGGCTGAAGCGCCGTCGGCTAAACACGCCTCGGCATTCTCCGGCACATTCGCGACCCCCACCCCAATTACGGACCTGACGGCGACCGGCGCTCAGCGTATATCAAGCGGCATATCCGAGTTTGACCGCGTGCTTGGCGGAGGAGTGGTGTCAGGTTCATTGGTGCTTATCGGCGGCGACCCGGGTATAGGTAAATCCACAATTCTTATACAGGTCGCCAATCACCTGAGCATCAATAATGGCAAGGTGCTCTATATATCCGGCGAAGAGTCGGCTGAGCAGATAAAGCTGCGATCAAACAGGATCGGGATCGCCTCACCGATGCTCTATGTAGTCTCTGAGACGAATATTCAGGGCGTGGAGCATTATGTCGAGACAGTCGCGCCGCAGTATGTAATAATCGACTCAATCCAGACCATGTTCGACCCCAACCTCGCATCTGCTCCTGGAACTGTGAGCCAGGTCAGGACATGCACCGCAACCCTTGCACGAATCGCAAAAAGCGCGGGCATACCGGTCTTTATCGTGGGGCATGTCACAAAAGAAGGCTCACTGGCGGGCCCAAGGGTTCTGGAACACATGGTCGATACCGTGTTATACTTTGAGGGAGACCGTCATCAGAGCTATCGAGTGCTGCGGGCAGTCAAAAACAGGTTCGGCTCGACTGACGAACTCGGCATTTTTGAGATGCGTGAAGTCGGTCTTGTAGAGGTGCCGAATCCGTCGGAAGCATTGCTTGCCGAAAGGCCGGAGCATGGATCGGGATCGGTCGTGACATCGACCATGGAGGGCTCACGGCCAATACTGGTCGAAATACAGGCTCTGGTCGCGCCGAGTTATTTTCCAAGCCCGAGGCGAACATGCACCGGGATCGACTACAACAAGCTTTTGATGATCCTTGCGGTGCTGGAAAAGCGTGTCGGACTTAACCTCGCGGGTAAGGATGTTTATGTAAATGTGGCCGGTGGTGTGCGGATTATAGAGCCTGCCGCTGACTTGGCTGTTGCGCTGGCTGTGGCGTCGAGTCTGCTGGACTGCAGTGTGAACGATAATGCGATTGCTCTTGGTGAGATAGGGCTTGCAGGAGAAGTGCGGGCTGTCGGTCAGGCAGAGAAACGCCTTAAAGAGGCTGCGCGGCTTGGTTTTGACAGGTGCATTATGTCGGGTCGCAGCGCGACCAAGATATCGAAGTCGATAAAGATCGAGCCTATCGGGGTGCTCACTGTCAGGTCTGCAATAGATTCGGCTTTTTCGGGATAGAGATCAAAGATTTTGCGGTTAAAACCGCTGCAACAACTACACAAAGTCGGCCTGCGCCGACTGAGACTTCAGTCTCCGAAGGGAGACTTCGTGTTTTTGTGGCCGTGACTTCAGTCGCACGGATCTCAGCATATTATCAGGAAGTATTAATGAGCGAACTTATAGACAAAATACAGGCACTTAAAGCCGAGCGCGGAGCAATTATACTTGCGCACAATTATCAGCTCGGCGAGGTGCAGGATATAGCCGATTTTACGGGCGATTCGCTGGAGCTTTCGCGCAAGGCGGCGCAGACGGACGCTGCGGTGATCGTCTTTTGCGGGGTTCACTTTATGGCTGAGACCGCGAAGATCCTCTCGCCGGACAAGACCGTCCTGATCCCCGATCTGCACGCAGGCTGCCCGATGGCTAATATGATCAATGCTCAGCAGCTAAGAGAGTTTAAGAAGCTTCACCCTGGCCTGCCGGTGGTAGCATATGTGAACACCAGCGCAGAGGTCAAGGCGGAAAGCGATATCTGCTGCACGTCTGCCAACGCGGTGAAGATAGTCGAGTCGATGGAAGCCGATACCATACTCTTCGTGCCGGACAAATCACTCGGGTCATATGTAGCATCAAAGACCAAGAAGAAGGTCATCACATACTCGGGTTTCTGCCCCACACATCACCGCATAGTCTCGCAGGATGTGGTCAAGGCAAAACATGCCCACCCGGATGCGCTGGTGATCGCGCACCCCGAATGCACACCGGATGTTGTCGCGCTTGCGGATGCGGTGGAGAGCACATCGGGTATGATACGCTTTGTGAGCGGCAGTGATGCGAAAGAGTTTATAGTCTGCACGGAACGCGGCATACTTCACAGACTCAAGAAAGACAACCCGGACAAGGTGTTTTATAACCCAAGCCCGCTCAATATCTGCCCGAACATGAAGAAGATCACGCTGGAGAAGGTCCTCTGGAGCCTTGAGGACATGAAATATGAGATCACTTTGTCTGGTGAGGTGATCGAAAAGGCGCGAGCCGCTATAGAGGGGATGATAGCCATATGATCGGACTGGACCCTGTTTACCTGGAATCCGTGGTCAAAAACGCCATCGCCGAAGATGTCGGCAGCGGCGATATCACAACAGCACTCACTATTCCAAACGATCTGACTGCGCATGGAGTTATCACAGCAAAAGAAAGCGGGATAATCGCGGGTCAAGAGCTGGCGTGGGTCGTCTTTCACGAGTTCTTTACCCAGACGATGTATGAACCTGTAATCCGCGACGGCAAACACGTTAAAGCCGGTACCGTAATCGGCGATGTGTCGGGTAAGGCGCGGACTATCCTCACGGGTGAGAGGGTAGCGCTGAATTTTTTGCAGAGGATGTCCGGTATCGCGACTCTTACGGCTAAGTATGTCGATCAGGTCAAGCACACAAAGGCGCGGATTGTAGATACGCGAAAGACCACACCGGGCCTGCGCCGGCTTGAGAAATACGCTATCACCTGCGGCGGAGGCTATAATCACAGGTTCGGCCTGGACGACGGCATTCTCATCAAAGACAACCACATCGCTGCTGCTGGCGGGATCACGGCTGCAATTGAGGCTGCGAAGGACAATGCCCCACACACGCTCAAGATCGAGGTCGAAGTGGTCGACATAAAGGGTCTTGAGGAAGCAATAAGAGCCGGAGCCGATATAGTCATGCTCGACAATATGCCTCTCGACGAGATGCGAAAAGCCGTGTCGATTGCCGATGGCAAGGTGCTGCTGGAGGCGTCTGGTGGAGTGAGCCTCAAGAGTGTGAATGAGATTGCTGAGACGGGCGTGGATATAATATCAGTCGGAGCGCTCACCCACTCCGCTCCTGCGCTGGATATCAATCTGGAGATAGTGGGAGATATAGCGTGATCCCTGCGCGAATCCATCGCTACGGCACGGTGACTTCCACAAATGACACAGCGATTGAGATGCTGCATCGTGGCGAGCCCGAAGGGACAGTGGTCACAGCGCTCTCTCAAAGCAGTGGACGCGGCAGGCGCGGCAGAAGCTGGATCGACAAACCGGGCGATTGCGCTCTGATAAGCCTTGTGCTCACGCCCGACAAGCCTTTATCCGAGATGGGCGAGTTGACGTTTGTGATGTCCCTGGGCGTTGCCGATTACATTGCAGAGGACTATGGGCTTGAGCCTGCCCTCAAATGGCCGAATGATGTGCTTGTCAGTGATAAGAAGATTGTAGGGATTCTCGTAGAGACTGTGGGCAATCTGGGCGCGGTCGCGGGGATCGGATTGAATGTGAACCAGACCGAGTTGGCGGATGAGATAAAAGATACGGCTACGTCCATCGCTATCGAGACCGGGCACCAGTCGAATATTGACGAAGTATGCGAGCGGTTTGCCGCGAAAGTGCTTGAAGTATATGAAGACTACCTTTCTAATGGGTTCGAGCATATTTTAAGCCTGTGGCGTGAACGCATGTGGGGCTTAGGACGCATAGTCGAGATATCATCTGAGGCTGGTTCGGTTAAAGGTATTATTGACGGTGTGGAACCGACAGGCGCGCTCATCGTCAAAAGCGCAGACGGATCTCTGCAAGCGATACATGCGGCAGACGCAATCAAGGTTATTACAGGTCCATAAGACATTTGGTCATTGCGAAAATAATCAATACAAAATACTAGATAATAAATAAGCTGCGCCCTCACCCCAACCCTCTCCCCCAGGAGAGGGAGTGAGAGCGGCATAAATTAGAGCATGCAACCTTTGACCTATGTTCGGGCTGGATATCCGATCCAGCCCGAAAGAGAATATTGCGATTTCAGATCGCAGATTTCTTTGCGGTCGCGATCAGATATCGCGCCCGATCACAAATTTAGTCATTCCGAACGCGGCGAAATATAGCATAGTGCTAGAAACTATGCGTTGTAACTCGCCGAATGTGAGGAATCTGCTTTGAACCTGACGTTTTAGAAGCAGATTTCTCGCTACGCTCGAAATGACAAAGTTGATGACTTTTATAATTGCCTCATGGGTTAGTATCAGTGGAAAGCTGAAAGTGGAAAGCAGCGTATTCTGGACTTTCCACTTTCCACATTCCACTTTCAGCTATTTTAAGGAGGAAGTATATGGCAACACCGAAAGCAGTGCTTTTGATCGCGGACGGTCTGGGAGACAGGCCTATTAAGGAACTGGGGAATAAGACCCCTCTGGAAGCAGCCGACAAACCGAATTTGAATAAGATCGCAGCCGAGGGCGAGTGCGGTCTTATGGACCCGATAGCTCCGGGCGTGCGCGCAGGCAGCGACACATCTCACCTCGCAATCCTGGGCTACGATCCCTATAAATATTACACAGGCAGAGGCCCGTTCGAGGCAGCAGGGATCGGTATGGACGTCAAGAAGGGCGATATCGCGTTCAGGTGCAACTTCTCTACTGTCGATGACAATATGATCATAACCGATCGACGCGCAGGCCGTATCGACAGCGGCACAGACCAGTTGGCAGCCGCCATTAACGGCATGAAGATCAGCAATGGTATCGAGGTCATCTTTAAGGAATCGGTGGCGCACAGGGGAGCATTGATCCTCCGCGCGCCGGGTCTGAGTTCTGAGATCACCGACACCGACCCGCATCACGAAGGCGCTGCAGTGATGACCAGCGAGCCGTGCGACTCGAGCAATGCCGCCGCAGCCAAGACCGCGCAGGCTGTCAATGAGTTTGTCAAGAAGTCCTATGAGATCCTCAAGGACCATCCGGTCAACAAAGAGAGAATAGCTAAGGGTCTCAAGCCTGCAAATATCATCCTGCCGCGCGGCGGAGGAATCGGGCCGAATATGGAAAGCTTTGAGTGCGAGCACGGCATCAAAGCAGCATGCGTCGCGGAGACTGGCCTGATCAACGGTGTCGCACGATACGTTGGAATGGACATTACGGAAGTCCCAGGCGCAACCGGCGGTCTGGACTCTAACGTTATGAATATAGGCAAAGCGATTGTCGAGCAGCTCAAGGACCACGATTTCGTGCTCTGCAATGTGAAGGGCGCGGACCTGGGCGGTCATGACGGCAATCCGCAGGCTAAGCTTGATATTATTAAGAAGCTTGATGAGATGGTCGGGTATCTGCATGACAATGTGCCGGAGAACACTTTCCTGGTAATCACGGCAGACCACTCCACACCATGCGCAATCAAAGACCACTCAGGCGATCCGGTCCCGATTGTATTCTGGGGCGAGGGCGTGCGCACGGACAGGTGCGATAAGTTTGACGAGCGCTCCGTAACCAGCGGCGGACTTGGCCGTATCCGCGGGATAGATATCACAAAGATCATCACTCAGCTTATGAACGTTCAGGAGAAGTTCGGGGCGTAGAAACTTTAATACCTCCAGGTAGGATACCTGGAGGTATTAAACAACTCATAACCCACAACGAGGAAGTTTATGGCAAAAGATTCCAAGTTTTTAGCTTTTGATTTCGGCGCGGAGAGCGGGCGCGCGCTGCTTGCAACTATCGAGGGCGGCAAGCTGAGCCTGGACGAAATTCACAGGTTCCCGACAGCATGTGTATCGACTCTGGGTCATATGCACTGGGATGTGCTGCGGCTCTTTGATGAGATCAAGCACGGGCTCAAGCTGGCGTTGGAAAAGACCGGCGGCAAGATAGACGGCGTCGGGGTAGACACATGGGGAGTCGACTTTGCACTTCTGGGTGAAGACGGCGAACTGCTCGGCAACCCATTCCACTATAGAGATGTGCGGACTGATGGTGTGCCCGAAAAGCTTTTTGAGAAAGTGCCATGGAACAAGGTCTTTGAGGCGACAGGCATTCAGTTTTTGCAGTTCAATACTCTCTATCAGCTCTACGCCATGGCGCTCAGCAAATCGACAGCTCTCAGAGGCGCATCCACACTGCTCTTTATTCCCGACCTTTTCAACTATTGGCTCACTGGAGTGAAGTCCTGTGAGTATTCGATTGCATCGACATCGCAGTGCTTCGATATGCAAGCCAATAATTGGGCATATGACCTGTTTCCAAAGCTTGGAATACCGGCGTCTATCTTCCAAAAGACCGTGCAGCCGGGCAGCGTTATCGGCACGCTCTCTGACTCGTTGGTGAAAGAGCTGGGCATGGGCACCGGGATAAAAGTGATTGCTCCGGCAACTCACGACACAGGCAGCGCTGTAGCGGCTGTCCCGGCAACAGGCAAGGATCACGCTTATCTCAGCTCTGGGACATGGTCGCTTATGGGAGTTGAGACCGATAAGCCCATCATTAACGACAAATCCCGTGATCTCTGTTTCACAAATGAAGGCGGCGTATCCGGCACGATCAGGCTGCTTCACAATATCATGGGTCTGTGGATCGTGCAGCAGTGCAGGCAGACTTGGCTCAAGGCAGGTGAGCAGATATCATACTCCGAGATGACCGATATGGCCGCCGAATGCGAGGGATTTGTATCGGTTGTAAACCCGAATGCGTCTGTGTTTCTCACACATGGCGACATGCCAAGGCGCATACAGGACTATTGCCGTAATAGCGGCCAAAAGGTCCCTGAGACCAAGGGAGAGATTGTCCGTTGCGCACTGGACAGCCTTGCGCTGGCTTATCGCGCCACAATGGAGGACCTCGACGATCTGCTGGGCAAGAGACTCAATACGATCCATATAGTAGGCGGAGGCATACAGAACAAACTGCTCTCGCAGCTCACTGCGGATGCGACAGGGCGCACAGTCATTGCGGGGCCGGTGGAAGCTACGGCTATCGGCAATGTGCTGGTTCAGGCTATGGGAACGGGTATGGTCGCCAGTCTGGACGAAGCAAGGCAGATAGTGCGTAACTCATTCGAGTTGACTACATATACTCCCAGGCAATCGGCTGGCCTTGAGAAGGCTTACGCAAAATTCAAGGATTTGCCTCTATAAATGACCACAGCAGGAGTCTCGGGGTTCTGAGACCCCAACTTGGCATTAGGGTGGCGATTCGGAGACCGCCACCCATCAGCACCCATCTTAAGCAATACTCAATACAAAATCCCAAATACTAAATCGGATAGCGCCCTCACCCCAACCCTCTCCCCCAGGAGAGGGAGTAGGCCGGCATTATAATACACACAAAACAATACTCAATACAAAATATAAATTACTCAATTATCTGGGCCATCTCAGGTGGACGGGCAGCATCTCGGGAAACTTGGCATGCGGCTCAGCCTGATACCAATATGCTGTTGAAGCGATATCGTCCTGGAGGGGCTGATACTTGCCATTAGGCCACCATCCCAGCGCCTGAATGGTTACCTTCAGGTCGCTCTCAAACCTGATAGGATCTTGTATGTGCCAACGGTATAACCCGAACTTCGGCACCTCATTATCAACGTGCCGCACTAACGGCATGCCGGTATAAACTGTTGTGTAAGGGTCCTCGCGGCTGTCTGGTCCGTAGAATCCCCATGCCCCGCAGAAGTAATCTTCCGTGCCGGTGCCGCATATAGTGGGGAACTTGGTATCGCCGTCCATAAAGAACTTGATTTCGCCCTCTCCCCACCAGCCGTTGGCAAGCTGAGTCCACGCGAGGTATGTCCCGACATATTGACCCTTGCCCTTGATGCCGTCGAGGATAACATGCTCCGGCGCATCGATTGGGGTGACGGCACGCCTCCACTGCGCATGAAAATATGCAGCATCACTGGGCACATCGTCGAGTTCGTAATCGACCTGATAGAAGAAACCGCCTATCGCCTCATGCCACTGGCTCTCAATTTCTATCCGCGCGCTCTTTCTAAACGGCATCGGCCAATATGAATTAAACCCGCCGCTGGGGTTAACCGCAATTGGGATAGAGTTGACTTTAGTCCTCAAGGCATGACCGCAGCAGAAGAAATCACCCAGAGGCACCTCCACTGACGTAGTCTTCTCACCATCCCAAAACATTCGGATAATGCAGTTGCGGTAAGCTTTTTCTGCGACCGTTATCCAGATATGACGTATGGTCCCGGGGCCTTTGATGTCGGCGATTGTTGTTTTAGAATTCGGCTCCAAAGTAATGCATGGGCGAATTTTCCAGCCCTGGCCGAGCATTGAACCGGCATTATCGGCCTGCGGGATATCCATCGCGCCTTTGCCTTTTTCGCCCTTGGGGTTCTCTGCGCATATACTGCGTGTTTTCGCGTTCGTTATCTTCGCGACGTTTGACAGAAAACCTGTCTCGAAGAAGCTCATGTTGGATGTTCCCTCCTGACGGATATTCAGTTTTGCAACAATGTAACACTTAAATCTATACCGGTCAAGCAAATTTATTGACAAACGTTTGGGCATGTGCAAAACTGAGCAGAGCGCACACTATGTGGATGCACGCGCACGCACTGCATATCCACAGACTCATGAATCAGCAGGAGAGCATAATGATACATATTCGCAGTATATCGGCAGCAATGGCAATAGCGGCGCTGGTTTTTGCCGTGTCCACTTGCCGGGTGACAGCCGGAGTTTCAGAGACCGGGACGTCAAACACTAGCAACACTGGTGAGGAGAAAGCTTTGACGAGTATAAACATTATTAGTGGTTCGAACGAGATTGAGAAAAGTATAGCGGGGATTCTGGCCAAAAGGATAAGAGAACAATCAAATACCCGGATAGTTGCCGACTGCGCTGCTGATGTGAATATCACTTTGAAAATAGTGCGAGGCGTGGGTGCAGAAGGCTACACGATATCCGATGATCCCCATGGAGGAATAGATATCGTCGGCAATGATGAGCGCGGTCTGCTCTATGGAGTGGGCAAATTCCTCAGGACTTCCCGGTTTGACGGCGGTTTTGTCGCAAGCAAATGGCGCGGCAGTTCCAAACCAACATGCCCAGTCAGAGGCATTTATATGGCAGTACATTTCAACAATTTCTATGAAGCGGCTCCCGCCGACAAGATCGAGCAATATCTGGAAGACCTGGCGCTGTGGGGAATGAACAGCGTCGCTTTCCATTTTCCACCGCAGCAGTTCGACGGGTTCGATGACCCGTCAGCCAGACGGAATATTGATAAAATACGCGCACTCATGCAGACTGCAAAACACCTTGGGCTGGATGTAGGGTTGATCGAATGCCCGAACATAGGTTTCAAGAATGCCCCCAAGGAATATTATTATCAGCCATTCCCGGATGATCTGCACAGAAGAGGAAATCTTGGGACCCTGCTGTGCCCCAGCAAGCCTGAAAGCAGAAAGTATCTTCTAAATCAGTGGGATGAGCTGATGAACAAATTTTCAGATACCAAGCTCGACTTTTTTATAGCCTGGCCGTATGACGAGGGAGGCTGCGGCTGCGATCAGTGCTGGCCGTGGGGAGCAAAGGGCTTTCTCAGCCTCTCAAAGGAAATTGCCGGTATGTTTCGAAGCAAGTTTGCGGGCGGCAAGTTTATCCTGTCAACGTGGATGTATGATACTCCTGATGCCGGCGAATGGGAAGGACTTGCCAAGGCTATGACCAATGAAAGCTGGGTCGATTATATAATGGCTGATGCCCATGAAGATTTCCCCCGCTACCCGCTCGATCATGAAGTTCCAGGTAAACTGCCTCTGATCAATTTCCCTGAGATCAGTATGTGGGGGCAGGGACCGTGGGGAGGCTATGGGGCTAATCCACTGCCGGAAAGGTTTCAGAGGCTGTGGAATCAGGCGTCGAATAAGCTCTCCGGTGGGTTTCCTTACTCCGAGGGTATATATGAAGATATCAACAAGGTCATATGTCTTCAATTATACTGGGACAAGAACAGGCCTGCCAAAGATATTGTCAAAGAATACATATCCAGCGAGTTCTCGCCGGAAGTAGTGGAAAAAGTAGCGCAGGCAGTTGACATACTAGAGTCAAACCATCGCCGCGAACGGATAGGTGAAAACTCAGTAAAGGCATGGGAGCTTATTAAGGAGGCGGACGCGAGGTTGCGCGATAGCGTCAGGAGTTCCTGGCGATGGCGCATTATCTACCTTAGAGCGCTTATCGATTGCAAGATGTATAAGACAGGTGGTAAATTGCACGACCCGGTCTTGAAGGATGCATTCGCGCAGCTAACCGATATCTATTATGCACAGGAGGCTTTTACATCGGTTCATCCTCCGATTGTCGAATGACAATGGGAACATGCGCACATGGCATGCGTCTATAAAATAGAGGAACAAGTAGGAGGGCGGAAGGAGAATGACTCGCATTATAATCTTCCTCAAGCGCATAGCAATAGCCATAACGGCACTGGCGCTATGTTATATTACGCCTTCTTATGCCGATACCACCACGACCGATGCTCTGGGCATAGTAACGGACGTCATTGTCGGACATGGCAACAAGGGCCCTTATTTTCTCTCATGGACCCGGATCAATTCCGATACCGTCACCGTAGTCCTGAGCGGCAGGACTCTGCGCAAAAGCGCCGATTATAATATCGACTCCGCAAACGGTATGATATCGTTCAACGCAAATGTGCTTAACGATGCTATTTTGCGCGTCTCCTATAGTAAGACAAGTGAGTCGAAATCGAACTCGACCAACACAAGCGTCCCGCTCACGGTCGGCATTTTGCAGAGGGGCAGTTCAAACCTCAATGTCACGGGGCTCTATATAAAAGACTCGACCAACAGCGAAGCCGGCGACACGGTCTTGGGCGTAGGCGGCGACAAGTCCTGGTCGGGCGGCAAAGTCGAATCGACATTCCTTATGAGTCAAAAGAGCGATGACACCGAGTCGGATCGAGCCGCCAATATGGACAGCTCCGCGCTCAAACTCAGCAACACGACTAATCTGGGCGGACTAAAGCTGACCGGCTCATACGCTAAAGCAGGTAAAGATTTTGCCGGTTCCAAACAGTATGGACTGACATCAGGCCAACAGAACATGAGTCTTTCCGGCAATTATGGGCTTGGGAAACTTCAGACTGCTTTCAAATTTCAAAATGCAGATCAGACAGCCGGTACAAACGAGGGCGTCTATTCACGAGTCAATGAGCAGACCATGACTTATGCTCCGACAGGCGCTACAAAGGTCTCGATGGCTCATTCTACCACTCAGACCGGCAACACCCTGACTGATGATTCCGATGAAAGCGCTGTCGAGACAAGCAAGCTGCAGCTCGAACAGAAAATCGGCGCTAAAACCAGCACTGCCTTAAGCGTGACAAACACAAACAAAACGACGGGCGAAACGACCGATCAGATACAAACAAAGCAGGCTTCGGTGACGACAAATGCCGTCCAGGGTGTAAGCCTTCAGGGGACTGTTACGCAAAAGGATTCGCAAACTAACGGTGCGCAGCAGGACGTCTCGGCTGCAGTCACTCTCGCTCCGATTTCACAGGTTGACGTCAAAGCGGCATATACCGAGACCGACTCCGAAACCAGCGGCCAGAGCGCGACGACAAACCTCAGTGTAAAACTAAAACCGGTGGAAAACGTCGTAGTCGAGGGGAAGATAGTCAACAAGACCGCCAACGAGGCTCAAAATTATCAGAGAGATTTCAGCCTGTCCGCTGCTCCGATCAAGAACGCTAAACTCACTGCACAGTTCTCCCAAAAGGGCGAAAACGAAACTGATGCCCAGACAAAGGGCGCAGCGCTGGAGGTCTCACCTTTTGACAACGTAAAAATGTCTGCCGGATATAAACAGGTTGAGAGCAGTGACGGCATCCTGACGATACACGACTATGCAGCCATGACCTCGCCATGGAAGTTTTTAAGCATGGCAGGAAGCCTGCGTGATCGCCAAATGGAGCAGGATTTCGCTCCCGATACCAGAAAGCTCAATCTGTCGCTGGCGCCGTTCAGCTTTGTCAAACTGATCGGAGACTATCAGGAAAATCCGGAGGACACAAGCGGAAGTGTGCAGAAGTACAAAGCAACCACTATGGGCATGAAGTTTACTGTCGGCAGCGTTGGACTGATGACCAATTATACATCGAAAGACAAATATTCGGACGATACACTTTCGGATGAGCGCGAGGTCAAATTGGAGGTTCCGGCATTCGGCCATGGCAAGATGCAAACGGGATATAAAATCGCGCGCACATTGGGCGGGTCCGAAATCTCATCCAACACATATTCTCTTGGCTATGAACACTCACTTGGTTCGGATTTTAGTCTGTCGCTGACAGGCTACTATTTGCGATACATGCAGGACCAGGTTGTGATACCCGAAGAGTCGGAATATAAGACTGAACTGAACCTGGGAATCAAGTTTTAGAGAACGCTGTCGGGAAACGTTTGCTCAACGGAGGGCATTTATGGCACAGACAGAAATTGAACCGGTACAAGGCGCATGCCGCCACATGAGGGCAAGATATAAGCTGCAGACCTCGCACAAATTGCCATTTCCCGAAAAGAAGTTTGTGCGGTGGGAATGCGAACGCGGGCATGAGATCGCAAATTCCAGCGAGGAAGACCTGGCCAAGTGCAAGGACCAGGTAACCGGGTGCTGGAAAGAAGAATCGTAAACAACAAATCTGGGGCAGGATTCGGAAATCCTGCCCCAAATTTGTGAAGTATCATAGATCGTAAATCACTTGGTTTACTGATTCTGTCTTTCGGCTCTCCATTTTCCTCTTTAACGGAGCCGTCGGGATAGTCGGAGAGCTTTCAACTGTCGGCTGCGTGTAATGGATATCGGAGATCAGCATCTTATCCGAGATACCGTTTCCTTCGGTGATACTGTAGCCGCCTCCAACAATGCAGTTGCTGATGCGACAGTTGCGACCGACAAACGACATACTCCCAATCACGCTGTGTGAGACCTGCGCGTATTCATCGACCACGCTTCCTTCACCGATAACGACGCGCTTGCCGAGTATTGCGCCTCGTCCGATATTGGCTCCCGTCCCGATATAGACAGGGGCCGACAGCTCGACTGACGGGTCCACAACAACTCGCTCTCCGATCCATATCCCCTCGCCTATGTGCGTCGCGGGCAGATCGAGCTTCAATTTACCCGTCAGCGCATCGAAGTGCGCATTTCTATAGTGACCCGGATCGCCTACATCGCACCAATACCCCGCCATAGTCAGGGCCTTAATCGGCTCGCGATTAGCCAGCATCGCCGGGAAGACATGCCTGGAAAAATCACGAGACACATCGTATGGAATGCAGCTGATCACTTCGGGTTCGAGTATATATATGCCTGTCGAGACCATGTTCGTAAAGGCATCGATAGACTTGGGCTTTTCCAGAATGCGGATCACATTTCCCGATTCATCGCAGCCGACAATGCCATACTGCGTCGGTTCATCCGTCTCGGCAAGCAGGATTGTAGCGATCGCGGACGACTTTTCATGCTCCTCGACTGCGGCGGCAAGGTTGAAATCGGTCACGACATCGCCGTGAATGACCAGAAACCTGCCGTCGATCATATTCCGAGCCTGTTTCACGGCTCCTGCCGTCCCTAAAGGCTCGTTTTCGATGCAGTAGCGCATCTTTACGCCCCAGCGAGCGCCGTCACCGAAATATTCGATGATGTCCTTCGCATCGTGCGAAAGAGCAGCGATTATGTCCTTTATGCCGTGCTTGCGAAGCAGATTTATAGTGTGCTCCATCACCGGCCTGTCGAACAACGGCACCATCGGCTTTGGACAGTCCGTTGTATAACAATGAAGCTGTGTAGGTCTTCCACCCGCTAATATTATTGCCTGCATGAGAGTTCCCTCATTCTTTTGCATGCCCGTATGATTACCGGGTTCTACATATATTATCGGCTTGTATGCTCCTTGGTGTTAGGTTTACCAGTCTCCTCCTAAAAAGGAAATCCACAGCGAATAATATCCTGCTAAATGTGCGGCGACATTTCATATTAATGGAGGGATGGAAATGGAATTTGTATGGTTTCAACTGGCTGCTTAAGAACGCCGGGGAATTTATCGATAGCCCGGTTGATACCGGGCTATCATTACATTAGACTCGCCTTCGCATTTTTGCGCCCGCAAGGGATATGACCCCCACAATAAGCGCTATCACGCTTGCCGGTTCAGGCACTGCGGTATCCACAGAACCAGACTCACTCGGGCTTTCTCCCGGGTTATCCGTATTGTTGAACATCACCGTCCACGACTGATAAGCAGGCGCATTACTGAACCTGGCTTGAAAACCGGTCTCGGTATCGCCGGCAGAAAGCTCGTCCGTCAAATACATCCAACTGATGAAGTGCGGCACCGTGGTGTCACATATCCATCCCGATGGCGAGGATACATTGAGAACATCCGTGGATTCGTCTACTTCAATTGCCAAGAGCCACGCGGTATAGCTAAGGCTTGTGCTTGAGTTTGTCAATGTATAGGCCCATACGCTGGGGTCGCCGACATCGACAGGCTGTCCAAGAACAAGAGCGCTATATTGCTGCGCGCCAATTGGCAGGCACATCATCGGGGTACAGCAGACAATCAGTATCGCGGCGATTATTAACGCTCGCATCAGACTTCGCCCTCCTTTAGCTGCTGAGCTGTCAGGGATTCAAACGATTTTGTGCTGGCCCATCAATAAGCGAATGCACCTGTCATACATCCTACTCACACGCCCTGTATCGTGCAAGATACGTGCCATATATCGCCTGAGCTGGCATAATTAACGTCATTTAATACAGACTCATGCGCAATAATTGTTGAGCTTATTTCTTACATTAATACAATTATTCATAGCTCGGGTTTTCCCGGCAGCCAGACGGGTATACTTCGATATGATTACAGGCAGCCGGGCGCAATGTCGCGCGCCTGTAAGCCCAACAGCAAAGGAGGACAACCAACACATGTTACGATTAGCCTTACTTCCCGCTATTATCTGTTTATGCATTCAGGCACAGGCAAATGAACCACTCAGGCATACCGGCTATAGAGCCGAGTTTTCAGGCAATAAATTTCAATACTTCTGCAAATCATCTCACACGAGCGATTTCGGCTATAAGCTCGATTGCCTTCAGTTAGGCGAAAAGCGAATTACATTCAACCGCGCTCCCGAGGTAAAAACAGCGAATGACGCAATCTGCTGTTACTATGGCGACGTCATATCCGAAAGCTACAGCGCCTTGGATAAAGGCGTGGAGCAGACATGGGTTATCAATAAACCGCCAGCCCGCATGGGTGATATTGTAATAGAAGGCAAGATATATTCTCCACACACTCCTCGGACCTCTCCATTTGGGATTATCTTTACCGACGGCAGTGGCCGCGTGGTCCTTACATACGGCAAAGTCACGGTAATCGACAGCGCAGGCAAGAAATTCGAGTGTCTTCCAAAAATAAGCGGGCGGCGTCTAATCATAAGCATCCCATGCAGTTTCGTGGCTTGTGCAAAATTTCCAATCCAGGTCGATCCTGTGGTTGGCTCAGAAACACTTGTATGCCCGACATACGGCGCTGCGCCGGGCAATCAGGACTCCGTAAGTATCGCGGCAGGCTCTAATGGTTATCTGGCGGTCTGGTCGGATACGCGCAGTTCGGGCGATTCTGATATATTCGGCTGCAGGATCAGTTCGGCCGGCGAAATCCTCGATGTGCTCGGCATACCGATATCCACGTCATCGGGCAAACAGCTTGCACCGGATGTCGCCTGGAACGGGACAGAATATCTTGTGGTCTGGGCAGATAAGCGTTCCTCGCTGCAACACATATACGGCTGCAGAGTCCGGCCTAACGGCGAAGTGCTCGACCCTCAGGGCATACTCCTGTCGGGATCGACCGCAAGTCAATACTATCCGAAAGTCGCGTCGGATATGAGCAGTTGGCTGGTCGTCTGGCAAGATACGATCAGCACTTCGCTGGATGTGTACGGCTGCAAAGTCAATTCGGACAGCACAATCAGCAAGAGATACGGAATCTCCACTACCACCAATAATGACGAAATGCCGGATGTGGCATACAACGGGACCAATTATATAGTCGTGTGGAGTGATTATAGAAATTACACTACAAGCGACACGGATATATACGGCTGCAGGGTGTCCAGGCTGGGTGTCCGCCTGACCGGTGACATTTTAGTCTCATGCACATCGTCGGGCACGATCGGAGCGCCGGGCGCGCAGATGAACCCTCGTATCTGTTCCATGGGCACTACATGCATGGTCGTGTGGGAAGATTACAGAAACTCGTCTGAATCCGATGTCTACGGGGCAAGGATCAGTTCCACAGCTTCCGTTTTAGACAAAGGAGGCATCGCAATATCCACACAGACCGACGATGAGGAGATGCCCTGCATTGAGTACAACGGCAGCAGGCTGCTGGCGGCATGGCGGGCAAAGGGCGCGGACAGGACAATGCGCGGAGCCAGGCTCAATACCAGCGGCACGGTACTCGACACGTCGGGCATAGCGATATCCACAGGCATGGCGGGCGCGACGTGCGGGTGTGTGGCCGGCGCGAACAGCGCATTTGTTGCCGGTTGGAGCAGTTTCAGTGTAACCGATTCGGATGCCTTGACCACACTCGTCACAAACAGCGGATCAGTGCAAAATGCCGCCGGAGTCACGACATCTATGGCGCTCGATGATGAAAATGACTATTCCGTTGCCGATAACGGCAGCGAATACGCCGTCGTGTGGTCGCAGACAGTAAACGGAAGCAGCGACATCATGGCAGCAAGAATTTCCCATGACGGCGAGCCGCTCTGTGATGAACCGGTAAATATCACTTCAAATTATTTAGGCGAACAGGTTGAACCGTCTATAGCCTGGAATGGGAGTAGATACCTGGTGGTATGGTCGGGCAATGAAACATTTTCGACCACCGATTGGGACATACGCGGGTGGTTTCTTGATTCCGGCCTTAATAAATTAAGCATATCTCCGTTGTCAATCTCTACGGCTGCCGAAGATCAGGTAAACCCATGCGCCGCGTCAAACGGGAGCAGCTTCCTTGTGGCATGGGAAGACTATAGATCGGCCGTCTCGCCGAATTACTATACGGATATATACGGCGCAGTGGTCTCATCGAGCGGTGCGGTCACTGCTGCGGCGACAATCAGCACAGCCACGGGCAACCAGCTAAAACCACAGGCGGCATCAAACGGAACAAATTATTTTGTGGTGTGGGAGGACTACCGCTCCTCGGCTCGAATATACGGCGCGCGCGTGACCTCATCAGGGACTGTGCAGGATGCCGGCGGGATCGCCATGCCGCAGGTTACTACCAGTGAAACTACGCCGAGTGTATGCTACGGCGGAGGAAACTACTTCGTCACTTGGTCGGACTCAACCAGGATTTCGGGGTGCCGCGTCTCCACGGCGGGTTCGCTGCTCGATGCATCCGGTTTATGTATCGACAGCGGCACAAAGCCAAAGTCCAGCCCGAGCGCATGCTGGGACGGATCCGTCTACAGAGTCGTATGGGAAGACTACCGCTCAACCGATTCAGCAAACTCCGATATATATTACACGACAGTCGATGCCGGCGGTATAGTGTCATCGTCACCAAAGATTGCCCTCGTTTCCAACCTTGTGCCGCAGTTATCTCCGAAAATATTCTACACAGGCAGCCAGGGTTTGATGACATATTCACGACTTTACAACTACTCGGACTGCGCATGCGCCGTTACTCTGCACGATCAGCCGACACAGGAAGTAGGAACAGTCGCAGAGGCGAAGTGCCGGTCTGCCGGTACTGTGGTCGGACTATCAGGCAAGGTCGTGACTGCGGTCTTTTCGGGTTACTTCTACATCGAGGACCTTGATAGAATAAGCGGCATCAAGGTTGTATCTAATGCATCAGTTACACGCGATAACCTGGTGCATGTTATTGGTCCTATATCGATATCGGATGGTGAACGCCAGATCAACTGCACCGAACTATATCCGATGGGCATTGCGGATGATCCGCCCACTCCCCTCGGGATAAGAGGCGATTTCCTGGGCGGCACGGCTCTTAACGCCCAAACACCGGGGATCACCGGCGCATACGGACCTAACAATATCGGGTTGCTGGCGACCACATGGGGCAAGGTTACATCCACGACATCCACATATTTCTATATCAATAGCCGGTCCGGCACTAGCATCCGAGTCGTTTCAGGTTCGTTATCGGAACCTGCATTGGGCAAGTATGTGACAGTGACCGGAATTGTCTCATGTGAGCTGATCTCCGGTGCGACATGCCGGGCGATTTTGCCGAGGGAACAGGACGATATCGTGGTTTACTGACGAAGACTATATGATTCTGCGGGAATTGACGTTGTGTGCAGAGTTGTAAGGCTGCGAATCAGCGGAATTCCCGCAGCATATCAATCCTGATCCGGATGTTTTGTAACCATCGAACTTGGAAATGACTTATACAGTAGAAATAATCCTGATTGGTCAGTAAAATACATGTGTCCAATGTCTTGCGTTTATTGAAAATAGTGGTATACTCCAATATCTATCAGGCTCTTGAGTCGGTTTGCGTCAGTTGTCTTATCTCGCAGGGGTTTCCGCGGAGGGGGGCGATCAGGATGACGGTAGTCGATTCGGCAATGACAAGAGAAGTTATGCGAGACATCTCAAAACGGTCGGCGTTGGATTTAGGCAGCCTGGATGTGCATGTGATGCACGGCATCATCTATCTTCGAGGCAGGCTGGAAAAGCTTAGAGGCGGGGATGATATGGACCTCCATGCAGAGCTTCATATGATCGTAAAATTATTAAGGCTCAAACCCGGAATAAGAGACGTTATCTGTGAAGTTGAGGTCGCAGGTCCAAAGCTGAGCCCACGACGGTATAAATATTAGTGTTTGTTTGCTCGGCCCGGCCCATTAAATGAGCCGGGCCTGTTTGAATTTTTAGACTTTCAGCTTCGGTATATCCACAGGCATGCCGCCGTTTCGCATAGACTGCGCTCCACAGCAGCCCGCCGCAACACTCATGCGCCCGTCAATAGGCGAGGCTATTGGAGCCTTGCCATCGATGACATAATCCAGGAACCCTTCAGTGATAACCGGATCAGCTCCACCGTGTGATCCCTTGGCTTCTTTGATCTTGTATGTGCGGTCCGAAAGCTCACGGTAGTCATTCGTGCGGCGAATCTTGACCCAGACCTTATTGGCTCTTTCGGACAACTCCACGCTGCCTTCGGTCCCGATAAATACATAGTTGCGCTCGTCATCCGGAGTGAAGTGACACTCCAGATAAGCTGCCTTTACGCCCGATTCAAGCTGCATAAGCAGGAAGTTGTTGTCCTCAATATCTACTTCCTTGCGCTTAGCGCATTGTATTAGTCTTTCCGAATGCGGAGTTTCGGCATAGCAAGTATCTTTTTCATCACAGATTCTGCAGTTGAGGTCGTTGGGTTTGTCGCCTCCGAAGAAGTCCATGTCGCCGAATGCCGTCACACGCTTGGCATATGACCCGCATATCCAGTGGATTATGTCGATATCGTGCGAGCCTTTCTGAAGCATAAGGGAAGTGCAGTTCTTTTTTGTGGCATGCCAATCGTGAAAATACCAGTGGCTGCCGCTCCATACGAAGTGACGCACCCATGCGGTCTTAATCTCGCCGATTGTTCCTGAGTCCACAACATCTTTCATGGTGCGGTATATGTTCATACACCGCATATTGAACCCGACCATCAGTTTCTTGCCGGTCTCTTTTTCTGTGCGGATAATGTGATCACAGCCTTCTATGGTGATAGCCATGGGCTTTTCAAGATAGACATGCTTGCCTGCCTGAAGCGCCGCGACCGCGTGCTCCTCGTGCATAAAGTCAGGCGAGGTGATCATTACTGCATCGATATCCTTGCGGTCCAGCATCTCGCGATAGTCGAGTGTCGTAAAGACCGAATCCCCAAAACGTGATCTGAAGTCGGCAAAATTTTCTTCTTTTACATCAACTCCGGCCACGACTTCGGCACGGCTGTTCTCTTTCCAATTGTTGGCAAGGTTTCCTCGCCCACATACTCCAATAACGCCTATTCTCAGCTTGTCCATTTCGTCCCCTCAATAACCGGCATGAACACAAACATGCCATTAATTCCACTGGCGGAGAGGCTGGAGTTACAACCTCATGCGCTTTGACTACTTTAGCATGCTGAGCTTGGAAAGGCAACAGGAAATTACAAGTTATTGTTCACATCGGTGATATTGCAACGCTTAACACTCGGCATATAACACCAGCAAGATGATAGGGGTGGAATTGGGGTAATTGGGTAAGGTTACTGATTAGCATTATGCAGTTTTGCGAAACGCACTTCTTTTTCAGTGACTATCACAAATGCATTTTCAATCCTTTTTGAATGGTAAGTAAGAAGTCCCATTACAGCCGCAACTTTTGCAGATGCTTTCTGATCGCGCAACCTAAGCAAAATTATGCCGCTATGGAGCTTGCCATCCCTGTAGATTTTTTCACCAAAGTCCTTGTCGTTGGTAACAAGTATTCTTTCTTCGACATGTGCCTTTTCGAGCACTACGTCGTCATCTATTCCACGTGCCTGTTAGACATCGTGGCCTTCTTCTCGCAACCAGCGTGCAACTGCAGGCCCAGTGCATTCATCCACTATGAACCGCATTATGATGCCTCTGCCAACAGCGGCAGGTAGTCCGTTTCGGACAGAGACTTACGTGCAAACAGCAGGCAAGCGCTTATATCATCCGGGACGAGTCCTTCATATTCCTCGATCAGATCATCTTTTGATGCGTCATGCGCAAGGCGGTCGATAATGTACTCGACCGTCAAGCGGGTTCCTTTAATAACTGGCTTACCCAGCATCACCTTAGGATTAATTACTATTCGCTCAAGCAACTGCGCATCATTCATTGCCATACCTCTGTCGATTTTACATGGTATGGATTTTACCATGTGCTTGGTTCAACAGCAACTCTTAATTTATAATGCCTGTTTCTTCATCAGTCAGATAGCACGCCGGGTCTGGTGCCCAGGTATTATTGTGCACAGCCTCTGCGCGGACGCGGAAGTTTCCGTTGCAGATATCCAGCCACTTGCACTTGCCGCATCTGCCCGTGAGCAGCGGCTTGCGATTTTTGAGACCTGCCATAAGCGTGTCGGATGTGTCATGCCAGATCTCGCCGAAAGCCCTTTCGCGGACATTGCCGAATGAGTAATGCCGCCAGAACTGATCGGCATGGACATTGCCCTCGTTGTCCACACAGGCGATGCTTATCCCGGAACTGTTGCCGCCGTTGGTCCGCAACAGCTTTAAGACATCTTCGGCTCTGCTCGATCCTTCACGGAGCATGCGCATATACAGATATGGCCCGTCGGAGTGGTTGTCTACAGTAAGGATGTCGATATTCAGCCCACGGCGGGAAAAGTCGGCAGTGCGGTCTATGATCTTATCGACTGCTGATCTTGTCTGCTCGTGCGTAAGGTCTGCTTTCTTGATAGAGCTGCCGCGGCCTGTGTAGACGAGGTGATAGAAACACGCCCTTGGAATGTGATGCTCCTCGATGAAGTCAAATATAGCGTCGAGCTGCTCATAGTTGTGCCGGGTAAGCGTTAGTCTGAGGCCACATTTCTGACCGGCGGCCACGCAGTTGTCGAACCCGCGCATAGCCGCCTCGAATGCGCCTGATTTGCCTCTGAAGTTATCGTTTTGCTCGCCGATGCCGTCCAGGCTGATCCCGACATAGCCGAACCCCGTCTGCTTGATGCGCTTGGCCATCTTCTCCGTGATGAGAGTGCCGTTAGTCGAGATTACGGACCGCATACCCAGCTCATTAGCCAGCGCAGCGTGCTCGAAGATATCTTCCCTGATCAGTGGCTCGCCGCCCGAAAAGAGCAATACAGGCGCGCCGAAGTCCGCAAGGGCGTGGATCATAGCCTGAGATTCATCGAAAGTAAGCTCATTCGGGTAGATTTTGTTGTCGGAGTCGGCATAGCAGTGGATGCACTTGAGGTTGCACCTGCGCGTGCAGTTCCACACCACAATCGGCTTCCTGGCCATCGCGCTTTGGCTCGCCCTGCCGTATCGCAATGCGTCGCCGGTGGTGGCTTTGCCGCAATATAGTTTGGTTATGTCTATCAATTCGCGCTCCGGTTCAAAGCAGATTCCTCACATTTGTTCGGAATGACAATATATATAAGCACGTTGCCCTTATAATGAACGGACCGGTTTTAACCGCAGAACAAGATATCCATCTCGCAGCGGGAGCAGTCAAAGCGCAGTTCGAGTTTATGCCCGTCCGAATCGACAAGAAACATCGGCTCTACCACTCGCTTTGATGAACCACAAAGGCCGACCTGACGTTTGATGCAATATCGAGTAGTCATAACTTTGCGGCCATGCATATTCAAGCCGGATTCAGCTGCCGGTTCGATAGAAGATACTCCATGACGATTATAAAACTGCCTGGCGCGGCTGTTCAGGACATTGCCCAGATAAGATAAATACGTGCCCGGATACGGCGCATCGTTCCTGATGATTTCCCCGTGAGCAATCGGACTGTTTGCCGCACGCGCTTTGATAAGTTCATCCAGTACGCCGCGCCGGAGAGCATTCAAAATCGATATCGGAATGAAGTAAATATCGTCAATCTCCAGCTTCACGTTCTTGCATGCAAAGATCGTTCCACCGGACTTGCCGAGCTGTTTATGAATATTATCCACAGCCTGTTCCGGCTTTTGCGCAATGACCTTCTCGCAGGCCATTGTAAACTCAGCCGAGTTGCCGCCCTCATCCGATACAGTCAGTTTCAGGCCATCATCGGTCTCATGCAAAGTCATGGAGACCTCAATAAGCCTTTCGGCCTTAGACTTCTGCAGTCGCATAAGAAATTCATGATCGTGATTGCGATAGATATAAGTGCCTTTTTCTATGCCGTCGAGCTTGTTCGGAATAATCGTCCTGCCTCGGACATCGTTTATCACGCTCCCACGAAGCTCGCCTGATTGATCGAAAAAGCAGATGCCGTCGCCGTTGTGCATAGAGACATTCGCATCGACTGTCACCCCGCGCGCGCTCACCGATGTCACTTTGCCCACAGGCTCGCCTACCATCTTAGGCGTTTCGATTGAACCCATATCTTCATCGCGGCCGTGCAGGAAGTAAGTCGTGTAACCCCGATTGAAAGTCTTGTTCACATCGGGCCGAATATCAATCCGACTCGTGCCAGATGACGACCTCTTCACGCCAAGCTCATCCAGCTTATGTCGATAAAAAGAGACCACATTGGTAACGTAAGACCTGTCCTTGAGCCTGCCCTCGATCTTAAAAGAACTCACTCCAGCCTCTATAAGGCCCGATAAGTGCTCGGAGAGGTTAAGGTCTTTGAGCGAGAGCAAATGTTTGTCGGGGATTATTGTCTTTCCCCGGTTATCGACCAGGCTGTATGACTTCCGGCAAGGCTGTGCGCACTCGCCTCTATTGCCGCTTCGCCCGCCCAGGGCATAGCTCATGTAGCACTGACCGCTGTAACAGACACACAGCGCCCCATGCACAAAGCACTCCAGCTCAATGTTATTTGTCGCTGCACGGATTGCTTTGATCTGCTCTAGCTCAAGCTCGCGCGCAAGGATCACCCTGTTTATGCCCACATCTTCAAGGAATGACACTTTTTCCGGGGTGTTATTGTGCATCTGCGTGCTTGCGATGATCGGGATGGGAGGTAGATCGCTCTCGAGCAGGCCGGTGTCTTGTATGATGAGTCCGTCTATGCCGATATCGTAGAGCTGCGAGATCAGAGCCAGGGCTTCGTCTATCTCGTCATCGCGCAGCAGAGTGTTGACGGTCACATATACCTTTGCCCAATACTTGTGCGCATGTCCGGCAAGGCTCGCGAGGTCTTCCAGGCTGTTTCCGACAGCCACTCTTGCGCCGAAACGCGGCGCGCCTATATATATTGCGTCCGCACCGCAGTCTATCGCCGCGAGGCCGCACTCAAGATCTTTTGCTGGAGCCAGAAGTTCGATGTTTTTCATAGTTGACGGTTTCAGTCTATTTAAGGTTCAAGGTCAGCGCCCCGAAACACAAAAAACAATAATCAATACAATCATATATACGTAAGTCGAGGGCAGGAATACCCCCGACTATCGTAAATTTTGAAATCTGCTTTTTCCCGGCGTAGGGTTCAAAGCAGATTCATCACTAATCCGAATTGCAACTACATCTTATTGATAAACAAATTCTGCAATTCGGATTACAAGTTCGGAATGACATATTTGAAACGTTTGCGATTCGCTCTATCATATCGGAGTAAGTTTACCTTGACCTCACAGTACAAAGCCTGGCCGCAATTACAACTTTGACAATATCGACGCCCACAAATGGGACTGCGCCGACCAGCCATGCGCTCAAACCGGCAAACAGGTGTCCGGGCCATATAGCGAGCCAGCAGACACCGAGTGTATGTATCACCCCTACTCCGATAAGCCCCGCCGCGCATGCAAATCTGAAGGATGCATCTACACGTGTCTCCATCAGCTTTCCGACCATATACGCAGCCGCGACAAACCCGACAAGATAGCCGACCGTCGGCCCGGCAAGGATCATCGGGCCTGACAAAGAGCCGCAAAAGACAGGCGCGCCCATCAGCCCTATGGCAATATACTCGATCTGCGAAAGCGCTCCAAGGCGGCTTCCAAGCACCATTCCACAGAATATAACTGCAAACACCTGGCCGGTCACCGGCACAGGGCTCACCGGCAGATAAAAAACAATCTTTGCGCAGACAGCCGTAAATGCAGCGCCGATAAGCGATGCGATCAACGCCTGATAACCTGTCAGTTTTCGACTTCTCACCTGAGTTAGAACGTGCATCATTAAACCTCTCGTTTCAGCAATCGACCAGTCATTTTAGCATCAATCGGTAAAAAATGGAATCCTGGAAGTGTATGAGGCAATTGCGATAAACGCCAAACCCAGCGATTAAAGTCACAGCCACAAAAAACACGAAGTCGGCCTGCGCCGACTGAAAAAAGGACGCTATTTACACTCAATCTACTTCGCATTACGCGTAGGCATTCATTATTTCTGAGCACTTGCTTTATAGATTGATCAGCGTAACGTGGAACGAAAGCCGCTGTATTCTGTTGCTCCAGCGAATCCAGGATGCCAGGCAATCACTACGCCAGCCATACACAGCCTCCCAGTCATAGAAATCATCATTATCGATATCATAGCTCAGCACCAATCCGATAGTGTGCTTACTAAAGTTGGCTTGAAAAGCGCCTTGAAACTCGTGATAGATATCCACGTCGTCGAACTGGAAGGGTGTCACACCGCTCTGGCTGCGGGCTATATATCTGATCGACGCAAACGATGAGTTGACAAACAAATGGCTGGCATCAACTGCGAAGGCAGACTGTTGATAGCTGTCGGAATTGCTGTAGGCCGACCATGCATGCGAGATTACCGGCTGAAGAGTCGTAGACGGACCAAGCGGAATTATGTTCAAGCTCGCGGTGGCTACGAGCTGATCACGATCAATAAAGCCGACAGAACTTGGCACCTCTTTATAATGCCCCCATGATGCGATGACCTCGGGATAAATGTCCAGTCTGGGGTCGAGTTTTGTCTTGGTGAAATTGAGCTGCCTGCCTATATAGCGAAGCCCAAGCTCAGGCTGCCTGTATACGACTAGATTGTCGTTTTCAATGTCATAGGTCCGCTGCTTTAGTGTAAAACTGCCGAAACCTCTCAGTCGAGCCGCATCTGTTGGTTCAAGCATCTCGGGCGGACATGACCCTCCGACAGGCTGCTTCGGCAGGTCCAGAACATTGGAGCGAAGCGAATCATAGGTCAGGAAACGCCCAGGGAAATGGTCCAAATTGCCGTCTATGCCATATTCACCGTTCAACTGCCCCTGCACGCCGTCTTTAGTGGTAAGGCGTATGTCCGCTGTTGTATGGAACTGATCGTTGTCGATTATTCGCAGGACCTGCGAGAGCGTAAAACCCTCATCCTTGTTGAACCCGGGAGTGGGAAAGACATTTGTGGACGCACTCGCCCCACCCGTTCTGAGCTTTATCGAAGGCAGCGTCAACACCCTTAAATTGCCCAAATAGAGAGATGCATTGCGGGCGCGAAGTTTTCTGTTCGGCAACAGAGTCACTTCACTTGCTCGAAGATGATAGTCCGGCCTTTTTGCAGTGCATGTTGTAAAAATAACATCGCGCATCGTGCCCGTGCGAGTGTTATAGTCATACTCGGCCGTTGATGCTCGCAGTCGAGTCGAACCGCGCTGAAAAAGCACATTGCCGTCAGCCCATATCTTCGACCCCAGCAGCCCCCACTCTCGGGCTTCAACGCTAATTTTCTCCGGCTGGTCGCTGATGCAGACTGGCTGCGGGCGCACGACATCCGGCTCGCCGACAGTATCCTGAGCAAACGAGGCGGCATATGCCGATAATAACATACAGAGGATTAAGCTAATACGCAGTTTCATTGCAGGGCCAATCTAACACAGCAGTTGCGTCATTGTCAATTGTAGACGCCGGGAACTGGGCAATATGGCCCATCGTAGTGTTTACATAAATGAGATTTTCAACTATATTGGATGACTATATGAGAACTCGACTATTACTTATCACAACTATCCTTTTATTTGCTCTCCCGCTTGCAGCGCAGGCGAAGGAGACGATTGTCTTCTGGTACGGAGCTTCACAGGACGAGCGCGCAGCATACGAGAAGATGATCGCCGACTTTGAGAAGCAAAACCCGGACATCAAGGTCAACGCGATGCTTGTTCCGCAAAAGTATGTGGAGCAAAAGCTGATACTCTCGGTGGCGGGAGGAGTGCCGCCGGATGTGGTGCGTTTTTACGCGCATCTTGGCGGTGAGCTGATGTCTCGCGGCGGCCTTGAGCCACTCGATGACCTGATAGGGCGGGATAAGTTTGACCTCAAAGATTTCTACAAAGTTGGACTGGAACAAAACACCTATGCAGGCAAGCTGTATGGTGTGCCCTGGGTCCTAAGCCCCAATGCGCTCTTTTATAACAAGAGGCTGTTCAAGATAGCCGGGCTAAACCCTAACAAACCTCCACAAACATGGGCACAACTCGAAGACTATGCAATGAAGCTCACCAAGCGTGACTCCAAAGGCCGGATCGAGCGCATAGGCTATGCTGACTTTCTATATAATCCAAACAACTTCACCATGTATCTCTGGCAGTCCAATGGTGAGCTGCTATCGAAAGACGGCAAGAAAGCTATATTTAACAGCCCGGAAGGCGTCTGGGCGCTGACATGGATGAAGTCTTTCCTTGATCGCGAAGCAGGCGGAGTAAAGGCGCTGCAGACTTTTTCTGCAAACTTCAAGGGAGCCACACAGGACCCATTCGGCCAGGAAATGGTCGCGATGCGCATAGACAGCCCGTTTCGCATACCTGACCTGAAAAAATATTTCCCTAAGCTTGACTACGGAGTAGCCGGGATTCCTTATAAGGACAAACCGGCGATTGAAGTGGTAGGCAACTCTCTCATAATCCCCAGGGGCAGCAAGCACCGCGAGGCCGCCTGGAAATTCATAAAATTCGCATCCAGCCCGGAGCAGCTTGCCGCTATATGCAAAGTGGCCGGTCGAATACCGGCAAGGGTGTCGGTAGCGCACAGGCCGGAGTTCTATTCCGACCCGATCACACGCGCATTTGTAGACCAGATACCTTATGGCCGCACCATCCCGATAGTGCCGGGCTGGCAGGAAGTTTCGGACACTCTCGCTCGAAATATCGAAAGAGCTCTGAAAGGCCAGGCAGCGCCGGGGGCTGCATTGGATGCATCCGCAAAGTCTGCCGACAAGATTCTGGCTAAGGCCACAGAAAGCATGGCCCGGTTCCCGGTCGTGCCATGGAAGACACTGGGAATCATTGCATTCAGCGCTCTGGCTATCACACTTGTTGGGGTTGTAATCTACGTCCGCAAACATACGCACGGAAGCAGGTCGGCTCGAAAAGAAGCTGCGACGTTTTATCTGTTCGCCTCACCGTGGATAGTCGGTTTTCTGGTTTTCACTCTAGGCGCAATGCTTGCGTCGCTGGTGATCAGCTTCAGCAAATGGGACGCGCTTTCCCCAGCCCACTTCATCGGGCTGCGCAACTATTCAGACCTGTTCACCGCAGACTCAAGGTTCTTCAAAGCCCTGTGGGTCACAGGCTATTATGCGGTCTTCAGTATTCCGCTTGCGATCGTGGGCGGGCTGGGAGTATCGGTCCTGATGAACCAGAAAGTCCTGGGGATACGCCTTTTCCGCACTATGTATTATCTGCCGGTGGTGATCTCGGGCGTCGCGACGTCCATGCTCTGGCTGTTTGTGTTTAACCCGACTACAGGCATTCTCAATAAACTTTTAACCCTCAATATCATTCCCGGCATCTCAAACGGCCACTTAGCCTGGCTGCCGATATGGGCGAACCCGCCGAGCTGGCTGCTGGACCCGGCATGGTCGATGCCGGCGTTCATCATAATGGGGTTCTGGGGAGTCGGCGGTGCGATGATAGTCTACCTTGCCGCGCTCCAGGGAATCCCCGAGGAACTATACGAGGCTGCTAAGCTCGACGGAGCAGGTCCTTGGAAAGTATTCAGGCACGTCACACTGCCGCTGCTCACACCTGCGATATTCTACCAGCTCGTAGTGGGCACGATGTATTCACTGCAGATGTTCACGCAGGCTTATATCATGACGAACGGCGGGCCTGAGGACTCGACGCTCTTCTACGCACTCTACCTCTGGAAGAACTCGTTCGAGTGGATGAAGATGGGCTACGGCTCGGCCATGGCGTGGATACTTTTCCTGATCGTGCTGCTGGTCACTCTGTTCCACCTCAAGGGGTCGCAGCGATGGGTCTATTACGAGGGGTCTAGTCAAAAATGAAGTATATTCGCATTGCACTTACATATCTGCTTATATTCGCCGGGGCGGCGCTGTTTCTGATACCGCTGTTGTGGATGGTCACAGTCTCACTGAGCACGCCAGAGCAGGTCGCCCAGCCGGGAATTCACTTATTTCCGACGCAGTTCAAGTGGGACAACTACAAGACTGCCCTCACGCTTATGCCCTTCGGCAGATATGCGACTAACACAATCATAGTGACATTCTTTGCGGTCCTGGGCGGAATGCTTTCGAGCGCGATGGTAGCGTTTGCATTCGCCCGGCTCAAGGCTCCGGGCAAGGATACTCTGTTCATACTGATGCTGAGCACTATGATGCTGCCTGCGATGGTCACGATGATACCGCTATTTATTATCTTCAAGAACCTCGGCTGGTATGACACACTGCTGCCGCTGATTGTGCCCGCATTCTTCGGCAATGCATTTTATATCTTTTTGATGCGGCAGTTCTTCCTCACTATCCCCGTGGAACTGGAAGAGGCCGCAAAAATAGACGGCTGCGGAACATTCCGAATCTTCTGGCAGATAATTATGCCCCTGTCTAAACCCGTTTTAGTAAGCGTTGCCGTGTTCTCGTTTGTAGCGCACTGGAATGACTTCCTTACGCCCCTCCTGTATTTAAACTCAGTCGATAAGCGCACACTCGCCCTTGGCCTTGCCACATTCTCGGACGTATGGGGAGTGGATATAGTCTCTCTTATGGCCGCGTCAACTGCAGTCCTGCTGCCCGTTCTCATTATCTTCTTCCTGGCGCAGAGGTATTTTGTGCAGGGAGTTGTGATGACCGGGCTGAAGGGATAAATCAAATGACATCATTTTCAGAGCGTTATGGCTATAAACCCGTCAGGGATATTCTTCAGTTAGAAACAATGGACGAGTTACTAAAAACGCGACTATGGAATGTGATATACAACGAACTTACCACTTGGCATACAATGCCAGGCAATTCGCCTCATACGCAAAAAAAACAGAAAGAATGTTTATACCATATTAAATCGCTATGGTGCGATTTCCTTTGCAAACCTGCCAACAAAATGCCTATACGGGAAGAACAGTTTTGGTTTGAACTTAACGAATGGTTCTCAAGAGCCAGTTGGTATGAGATCTATGATCTCATAGAAGCATTAGCATTGCGAACTTCTCTACTCTTTCAAAAACGCTGCAACGAGGCATTGGAAAAAGAAATGGCAGGCTATCGACTTGTAGATAAACAGATAGCACCGATCACAAATGAAGAAGAACTTACAAGCGTACAGAATGCGCTCTCAAATGAGCCTCTATTTGAAGGAGCACGCCATCATCTCAAATCCGCTCTTGAGCTTCTATCCAATCGCGAAAATCCAGACTACAGAAACTCTATAAAGGAATCAATAAGCGCAATAGAATCTGCATGCAGAGTCATAACAGGAGACCATAAAGCAGAACTCGGTAAAGCTCTGGACATGTTGGATAACAAACTCAAAATCCATGGTGCATTGAAATCTGGCTTTAAGAGCCTTTATGGTTATACAAGTGATGAAGGCGGCATTCGACACGCAATGCTTGAACAACCTGATTTGAATCAGGAAGATGCACTTTATATGCTTGTTACCTGTTCTGCTTTTCTAAATTATTTGGCAGCAAAGAGTGAAAAGGCGAATTCAGCAACAAGCCAACTTAATGTTGGAATATGAAATCCCATTATGCGTTGTTTCGGAGATCGTCGGGGATTTGAATCCTCGATGCACGTATGTGGGACTTAAGTCCCAGTAATTCTGTTCGCTTGAACATACATGGGATTAAAATCCCAAATACAGAGGTCCGAGATTCAAATCCCGGACCATCAGGGATGTCTACGGCTGTATCTCTGCGTCTATGCGGACAACATTCTTTCCGTGTTTTGCAGTGAAATGAAGTCTATCTGGGCCGTCAAAAGCCAGTCCGTCCATATACTGATCATACTTCAAACCCTCGACCCCGTCGACAACAAGAAAGCATTTTGAGTCTCTCTGAGCTATGTAGGCGATGCGATTGCCGTCGGGGCTGAAAACCGGTTGTGTGACATCATCATATAGCTTGCCTTGGGTTCCGTCCACGACAATGAGCCATTGATCGCCACGTTGATTCATGAATGCAATTCGCTTCCCATCAGCCGAGAAGACTGGCGCCAAAGATGGATCAAGCCGTTTACACCAGTCGCCATCAGTCTCCTGGCCGGGTACTCCATCAACAATGACACACCATCTCTTGCCGGGCTTGGCCCAATATGCCACTCTGGTCCCATCTGGAGTCAGAACAGGAGTGCACACGTCTTTGTATGCCTTTCCCTCAACGCCATCGTGGACAACAACCCAGCCCTTACCGTATTTGGCAGAATATGCCACGTGTTGACAGTTCTCACTATTCACCACGCGACCGATTTCGCTGTAATCTTTGCTTTCTGTCCCATTAGAAACAGCGAACCATTTCTTGTCTTGCCTGGCTTTGTAGGCGATTTGTCCTGCATCTGGGTTGCTCTGCTGAGCAATTACCTCATCATATTCCTTGCCCTCTGTTCCATCAGAGACGATGAACCATTTCTTATCTCGAAAGGCAGCATAGTTCACATTCTTGGAGTCATGACCGAACCAAGGCTTTACGACTTTGTCATATTCCTTTTGTTCTATTCCGTCCACGACTGCAAACCACTTGCCTTCACGCTTCGCCGCATAAACAAATCTCTTGGAATCCGGACTGAACATTGCTGTCTCTATGTCATCGTATTCTTTGCTTTCTATTCCGTCCATCACCACAAGCCATTTTGTTCCACGCTTGGCTTCGTATGCTACTCTCTTACCATCAGGACTAAAGAAAGGAACCGAGGCATAGTCATAAGCGCGTCCCTCTACTCCGTCTACGGCTACTCGCCAGTTGCTGCCTTGTTCTCCTCGGTATGCTACTCGCGACCCGTTCTTGCTGTAGATGAGATCTGGTCCATCCTTTATGCTGTCGACGGATCTTGCCGGTACGGATATGCCCAAACCAGAATAACCAAGCGACTTGCGTTCGCGCTGAGTGAGATTGTATGCGTTGTTGGTCCACTCGCCGCACTTCAGCGCCAGTGCATCAGTTGACGGGTCAACGTCCGGATTGGTAACCAATAGCCATCCGCCACTCGGGTATTCATCGCCTTGCATGTAGCCCACAAAAACGAAATTGCCGTCGGCTGTGAGTTTGGCCGTGGCGGGCATACTTTTTGAGTAGCTTTTTCCATCGAATTCATTTCCGGTGACTCCGTTGATACAGACCTTCCATTTGACACAGACAGAGCTGTCAGTCTCTATTGTCCGTATTGCGACCGGCCATGGGCTCTCCTTTTCGATGATCTTGACTTCGCTAACAGCACAATCCGGCAGCCGGAAAATCATCGCCAGTGCAACCGCGGTTATTAGCCCAAGTCTGAATGCGTACGTTCTCATCATGCGTCCTCCTCCTGATCTGTTTGTGTTGAGCATTGGCGCGTATCAGACGAACCTCTCGTCGTCGCTCCAACGCCTTGATTTTCTTTTATGCTTCGGGAATGGCACCAAGCACACCACCTGACTTGAACAATTTCTGTTTCCTAATCAACCCAAATTGGATTGCACAGAAACAGATAAGGATATATTTGCTATAAAGTTCGTATTAGTGGTATGAATGGCTGATCGCTTACAATCCATTTACTGTTCCAAATATGAGGTGGAACGAATGCTTCGCTGTAAGACCTCACAAGCTGCTGCCAGTCAGTATCATCTATAAACGGATTGCCGCGGTCACACATATCGACAGCGTGAGTAAAACCGAGGTAGACCAGTATTACTGGAATACCTAGCTCAGTTAACTTCCAAGCCCATGCAAAACGATTAGACATCTGATAATTACTGTCGCGAGACAGTTTCCAACCCGCCATAATGTGATTCAAACCTATATTCGCTTCTTCAATAGCATCGCCAATCCGTGCATGGTTGAGCCTTTGAGTCTCCGTTGCCTCAGCTTCGATATTCTTGCCCACCTTCTCAGAAATCAATTCCTGGTCATGCGCCTTGGCCTCTACCAGTAATAAGCCATTCTTCCCTTCAATCCTACATGTGCTGGCGATGTCCCAGTTGGGAGTTGTCGCAGGTTTGTATGTCCACCATGATTTTAACTTCTCGGAAACATCATCAGGTAGAAGATATGAAGCTTTATCAAGCTGTGCTTCATCTACTTCATCAAATCCTTTCGGCATCCATTTATCATCAGAGCTTACTACACCCCACGGAGAAATTAATTTAGTTAACCTTGCAGTAACTTTATCATCCGATCCGTGTGTTAGAAGGTGGCACCGAGGCTTGCTACCTCGTCGACATTTGTGTGGAAGATTACATAATTTGCCAAAATATAATCCATTATCCATCTAATTCACCAATTTTCGTGTTTCGGGAACTTGTTCCCGAAACGAACTGACCTAACGCCAACAACCTCACCCGCATTCTATCCTCAACCAACCAGCTTGTCAATATCAATCTCGAACATTATGAGACTATCATCGTACATTTGCGTCGATTTGCCGCCTCCCACAAGGCACAAACCGGTGTATTCACAAATAGTGAACAACATTTAGTTGAAATACCATGGTCTGTTAACTACATTTTGGCCTAGAAGCCGTCTTATAATTATGGGAGAGAATGCTTCGCGGACGTATGTCCCGAAGCCTCGTGTGGACGCTTCGGAGCATACGCTCGCGAAGCATCTTAGCAAGAGGAATGAATTAATGATATAAAAAAAACAAGCCAAAACGAACTCCCCACGCTCAATAATCCGAATTTCACGCTCAGTTCGTTTTGCAAATATTCTGTATTCTACGTATTCAGTTTCGAGCGCAGTCAGATACCGCGCCCGACCATATTTTGCTGGACCCGGCTGTCCTTCATAGAAAGCGCAATCCTTTTGCGAGGGATATCTACGTCGATCACAGTGACCATCACCTTCTGATGCACTTTCACAATCTCGTTTGGGTCTCTGACAAACTTATCGGCAAGATGGCTGATGTGGACAAGGCCGTCCTGGTGCACGCCTATATCGACGAATGCGCCGAATGCGGTTACATTGGTGACTATCCCCGGCAGCTTCATACCGACCTTGAGGTCTTCCATCTTCTCGACCCCATCGGCGAACTGGAAAAGCTCGAACTTTTCGCGCGGGTCGCGGCCCGGCTTTGCTAGTTCGTCCAGAATATCGTGCAGCGTGGGCAGGCCAACTTTATCGCTGACATATTTGTCCAGGCTTATCTGCCTAGCCAGCGCCTGATCGCCGATCATTTCAGTCACGGACCGCCCCAAATCCCGACTCATCTCGTCGACTATATGATAGCTTTCAGGATGGACAGCGCTTGAGTCGAGCGGGTTCTTGCCGCCTCTGATCCGAAGGAACCCCGCAGCCTGCTCAAATGCCTTGGGGCCGAGACCCTTAATTTTCTTGAGCTGCTGGCGCGAGGCAAATGGGCCGTTCTCATTACGGTGCTCGACTATGTTTGACGCGAGCTTTGGTCCAAGCCCGGATACATACGTCAAGAGCTGCTTGCTGGCGGTATTCACGTCCACACCGACACCGTTCACGCAGCTCATCACCACATCGTCCAGGCTCCGTTTAAGCGCGCCCTGGTCGACATCATGCTGGTACTGCCCTACACCTATCGACTTCGGGTCGATCTTGACCAGTTCAGCCAGAGGGTCCATCAGCCGCCTGCCTATAGAGACCGACCCGCGCACGGTGACATCATAATCGGAAAACTCATCGCGTGCCGCATCCGACGCCGAGTAGATCGACGCCCCGGACTCGTTCACCATCACAATCGGGATCGAGCCGGGCAGATTCAGCGCTCTGACGAAAGTCTCGGTCTCGCGGCTGGCGGTGCCGTTGCCGATCGCAATCACCTCTATGCTGAACTTTTTGCACAGGTCGATGACGATCTTCCCCGCGTCAATCGCTTTGGACCCGCCGGTGTGCGGATATATATTGTCGTTGTGGACGAGCTTGCCCTGACGATCCAGACAGACCACTTTGCAGCCGGTGCGGAACCCCGGGTCCAGCGCGAGCACGTTCTTCTGGCCCAGAGGCGGCGCAAGCAGCAGATCTCGAAGGTTTGCGGCAAATACCCGGATAGCTTCTTCATCGGCCCGGCGCTTGAGGTCGTTACGTATCTCAGTCTCCATGGACGGCCCGAGCAGCCGCTTGTAACTGTCGTCAACAGCCATCTGAACCTGCTCGGACGATTCTCCCTTGCCCGTCACGAAAAACCTGTGCAGCATCGTTGCGGCTTCCTGCTCGGACGGCGCGATGCGGAGCTTCAGGAAGCCCTCGTTTTCTCCGCGCATCATCGCGAGAATTCTATGCGACGGAGCTTGAGTGACCGGCTCTTTCCAGTCGAAATAGTCCTTAAATTTGGCGCCCTCTTCCTCTTTATTCTTGACAACGCTGGAGGTCATTATGGATTTGGTCGAATACAGCTCCCGCATATGCGCACGGGTCTGCTGGTCCTCGCTGACATTCTCAGCGATAATGTCGCGGGCACCGGCAAGCGCCTCGTCAACTGACGCGACCCCTTTCTCCTCGCACACAAACGCAGCCGCTTCATTTTCCAGGTCAACGGCTTTCTGAGCAAATATGAGATCGGCAAAAGGCTCAAGCCCCTTTTCACGGGCGATGGTAGCGCGGGTGCGTCGTTTGGGCCGATACGGCAGGTATATGTCTTCAAGCTCGGCCATTGTCTCGGCAGCTTGAATTTGAGCACTCAATTCATCGGTGAGCAGTTCGCGTTCAGTCAGCGAGTCGATAATGGCCTCGCGGCGTTTGTCTAGCTCGGCAAGCTGGGCCAGGCGGTCGCGAATGGCAGCGATCTCCACTTCGTCGAGCGAGCCGGTGACCTCCTTGCGGTATCGAGCTATAAAAGGCACGGTGGCATCCTGCTCCAGAAGCTCCGCCGTAGCCTGGACTTGTCCGGGTCTAAGATTGAGCTCATGTGCAATTTTGGATATATGTTCAGAGTTCATCAACTACCTCATAAGCCCTTTCTCGCCGATCCAATAGTCCACAAACTGGCGCGCGCTGCGGCCTGATCGCGCGTGCTGCCAGGAAAGTGCGCTCTTTCGCAGGTCTTCGGTCATCTCGATATCCGCGCGTGAGGCAAGGGTCTCGACTATCTTCAAAAACTCGTCCTGGTCAGGCGCGAGGAACGGCAGCTTGATCCCGAACCGGTCTGAAAGTGAGAGCTTCTCCTGCATAGTGTCGCCGGGATGCACCTCATCGTCATTCTTCTGGCGGTCCGAGAAGCGCTCTTTCACTATATTGCGTCTGTTCGAGGTGGCATACAGCGCCACGTTCACCGGTCTGGCTTCCAGACCGCCCTCCAGCACCGCCTTGAGCGCCTTATACTGAGTCTCATTCTCCTCAAAGGAGAGGTCATCTATAAAGAGTATGAACTTCTCGGGACGCTTGCGCAGGATCGAGAGGATGTCCGGCAGTTCGGTGAGATCGTCCTTAGCGACTTCCACCAGTCGCAGCTTGCGCTGGGCATACTCATTGAGCATGGCTTTAACTGTCGAGGACTTGCCCGTGCCGCGGTCACCGTATAGGAGCATATTGTTGGACGGCAGACCCGCCAGCAGTTTCTGAGTATTTCGAGAGACAGCCTCGCGCTGCCATTCATATTCTACCAGGTCGTCCAGGCGGATCGGGTCGGGAGATTCTATGCCCTTGAGTTTGCCTCCGCTTGCTGCTCTCAGCCACCTGAAGGCATAATATTTGCCGAAAAGTCCCGTGCCGCTCGAAGAGTAATAACCGGCGATTCGTTCGAGACACGCTGGCCAGTCGCTGCATCCGCTCAGCAATCTCTTGATATCCATTAGGCGTTCATCCACCCGTGAGGCGGCTATCGGCTTGAATGTGTCCAGAGAAGGGTAGCCCGCCAGGATAGAGTCGATATCGGTATCATACATATCCTTAAGGGCTTTGAGTTCAGTGCCGACCTGGCTCACCAGGGACTCCCCCATCCCATCGATGCCGACCATCTCGGCCTTGCGCGCGAATATATTGTCATCGGCAAGGATCACATTCATAAGGTGATTCTGCCATGCGTTTCCTACAACAGGCTGGCTCGCCATCTCGGCGCTCTCAGCCAGGATCGCAAACAAAGATGCCCTGGCGCGCTCATCATCCGTCTTATTATCATCGAGCATGTCCAGCATCAGCCTGACAGCCGCATCATCCAGGACCGAGCCGAATATCGATATACGTTCCGCAACACCCATTACTGCAACCTCCGATTACATCGATATTCTAGTCCGCTGAGGTGGGATGGTCAAGGTCAATATTCTGTTGGGGCAGATTTGCAATCTGGCCCCTTTGGGGCAATTTCGGACTCTGTGATCCCGGTTAGCTGCTAAGTTTGCATATAAGCGTTAGGTGATGGCATCAGAGATGCCATTTTGCCCTTTTCGGCGCAGATTTTAAATCTGTCCGAACAAAAGCACAGGAATTTTCGGAGGTGCAGACTAGAAGGATCGTTATAAAATGTCGCTTACTGGGACCAACCCAGAATCTTTGAGTAGACTGCTGAGTCCGGTGCTATGCCGAATGACGTTAGGTGTTCGCGTATCATAACTTCAGCTTTGACGCGACCCAGGCGGTCGGCGGCGGTAAGCATATCCGGAACCCAGCGCTCGACCAAGTCCCATATATAACCGTATGTGCCCATGGTCCGGCCTGTAATACCGGTCTTTGTGATGATGAACTGCCTGTCGAAATCGTGGAGGACGCGGTCAGCGGCAGCTTTCGCGCTCGGAGTAAGTTGGCGTTTCAATTCTTTTATGGGAATTGGGCCGCTCGCCTCGATGATGTCGTAAATCAGCCTATGTTCCGGTGTGAGCACACCATTGAAGAGGAGTTCATCGTAAACCGCGCCGTTTGTGGCCATGAATGCCGGCAGCATCGCGTATGAGATGAAGCCAGGCTGGCCGCCGAAGACTCGCGTGTAGTAGATGCGCTTTTCGATATGCAGATCGTCTTTCCAGAACCAGGGGTGCGACACACTTGGGTCGACCTCGGCAATCACTGCGCTTTGATTAGGAAAATGCGGAAACTTGGGCAGTTCTTTACTTGTGCAGCAGCCTACTGAGTCCACAAAGCGGACCATGTCATCAGGCGCGCGGACTTTGCCTGACCATTGCTCGCGCCAGAGGTTTGGTTGTTGCGGGGGTGTTTTCTTTGTATGTGCCAAGAGACTAACTTCCTTTGAGATATCATAGCACACTAGCAACCTTCTGTTTCGGGATTTCTGGAGCAGTTCAATACATAATTTCATAAGCAATTACTTCTTCATCCGCTCCTCAAATCCAGAAACACCCGACGTTGTGACGTTATGACGTTATGACGTTATGACTCACCTCGCCCCCAGTCCATTCACAGCAAGCAGAGTGAGTATCTCCCTGGTCGCCTCCTCAACGGACTTATCAGTCGTATCGACCTTTCGCCAGCCGTGCTCTGCACAGAGCATGCGGGCATGTTGAAGTTCCTGGCGGATAAACTCAACCGACGCATATGGCTCCTCAGGCAGCTTCAAGGAGGCTGCACGCACACGGCGGAGGTCCTGAAGGCGACTTGGAGACATATACAGGCAAAACACACGCTCTGCGGGCACATCAAAAAGCTCATCGGGCAGAGGAATCTCAGGCACGATAGGCACATTCGCCACAAACCACCCGCGATATGCCAAATATAGCATAATAGGAGTCTTCATGGTGCGGGATATTCCGACTAGTACTATATCCGCACGGTCAAGACCCTCGGGACGCTGACCGTCGTCATGGCGAAATGCATATTCGACAGCCTCGATCTCCCGTGTCCTGGCATCAATCAATTGGCTCAAAAGCCCAGGCTGCTGCATTGGGTGGAGCTTCAAGAGGTTTGCCAGGCGGTCCAGAACGGGACCCATCAGGTCCACTGCCTCCACATGAAATAGCCGCGCCTGGTCAAGTATGAGAGCGCGAAGGTCGCTGGAGACTAATGTATGCACGATGGGCGCCTTGTTATTGGCTGCTTCCTGGACCACCGACTTTACCTGATCCGGCGTATTGACCTGACTGCGGCGGATAATAGTCGCATCCGCGTCCTTAAACTGCACCAGCGCCGATTGGACAATCCGCTCGGCTGTCTCACCGCTTGCGTCCGAAACCGCGAAAATCACTGCATGCCCGGTTTGATCGTGTGTCATTTTTGCCTCCGTCGCCGTATTATGCTTTGAATCTCATTGGACATGTATTAAACCGATTCCTCCTGGGTAAATACTACTTGACAAACGAACATGCGTTCGCTACAATCCATATAGCAAACTACTGCGCAGAGGTAATGAGCGTGGAAACAGCGGCGGTTGATGAAGAAATCCGCGTGGGAGCGGCGTTCGATAAGGGCAAGGCAAAACCCGTCTGGTTTTTGTGGCGCAGCCGGTATTACAAGATCGGCGCGATAAATTTCGCGTGGAGCAGCAACATCGGCTCGGCAAAGCTGAGGCATTACTCCGTGACTGTCGGATCAAATATGTACGAGCTTTGCTTCAACTCGCTGACTTTGGAGTGGACACTCAGCAAAGTATGCTCGGGTTAAAAATCTTCTTATGCCTCCAGGTATCTTACTGGAAGGCAAGACTGGGTGGATACCCTCCAGGTAGGGATACCTGGAGGGATGTAATTGCAGCATGGTGAAAATATGGAAGACCGCACGATCATACTCGTAGACATGAACGCATTTTTCGCCAATGTAGAGCAGCGGTGCAATCCGGCGCTGCGCGGCAAGCCCGTGCTGGTCGGTGGGAGCCTTGCCAAGCGCTCTGTCGTGGCTGCAGCAAGCTATGAGGCCAGGCCGTATGGAATCCACTCGGGGATGGCGACTTTCCAGGCAATAGAAAAGTGCCCGGACGCAATTATCGTGACCGGAGACTCGACGAAGTATTCCGATACCGCGCGCCGTATATTCGATATCTGCGGCGATTACACGGACATGATGGAGATATATTCCATTGATGAGTGCTTCCTGGACGTCACTCACACGCAGGAGCAATTCGGCGGCGCATGGAGCATCGGCCATGCGATCAAACGGCGTATTCGCGCGGAGTTCGGGCTGACCTGCTCCGTCGGTATCGCACCTAATATCATGCTCGCCAAACTTGCAGCCAATATACAAAAGCCGGATGGGCTGGTCGAGATCACGCGCGAAGACGTCAAAGGCCTGCTTGAAAACCTGCCTGTTGAAAAGCTTCATGGTATCGGCGAGAGGCTCAGGGTCCAGCTTGAAAAGATGGGGATCACGACCGCGGGGCAGCTTGGTCGAACGCCGAAAAATATACTCAAGCTAAAGTTCGGAGTGCTCGGCGAGGCGCTGCACGAGATGGGCAACGGCATCTACAGCCCGGCGATAATCCCTTACTACGGCAAGCCGGATATTAAATCGGTAAGCCACTCCTATACTCTCAGCCGCAACACTCGCAACCTCGACCTCGTAGGCCGCCATCTGCTGAGGCTTTCGGAAATGGTCGGGCGCAGGCTCAGGGAGCAGGGTTTCGCCGGAAGGACTATCACGCTTGTGATCAGATACGCCGATATGCATTTTGCCAGCTATAGAAAGACATTCGGCGAATACTTCGATGACGGCTTTGATATATATAGAGCGGCTATGTCGATCTTCAACAAGAACTCCGACAGGCGCGCTATCCGGCTGGTAGGGGTATGCGTCTCAAGTCTGGCGAAGAATGCGCACCAGATGGACCTCTTTACGGACCCCCGCGGCAAGAACCTCTTGAAGGCGGTCGACGAGATCAACGACAGATATGGAGAGTTCACAGTCAAACGAGCCAGCCTGGTGGGGATAAAGGCTCTGGAAAAGACTCATGGGTTCGACAAGAAAAACTTCTCATAAAAATGCCCCTGCAGAGGGTCTCGCAGAGGCAATCAAGAGGTAGTTAGATCGAAAAAGATATTACTTCTTCATGCGAACGACGGCCCCACTGAGAACGCCAAGGCCGCTTAACAATGCAAGCAGGCCGGACGGCTCCGGGACCGTGGGACCATGAACCGGACCATCGCCCAAACCTACAGGCATTGACCAGTTCTCAACCGCAGCGCTGGAATTGATAAACCAGCCGACATCATGCGGGCTGTTGGGATTGTCAAAGCCGAACACCGCGTTTGCCACACCCTGGCCGGTCGTGTCGGTCCATACCGCGCACCATTGGCAGGACCCGGTAGGAGTCGATATCTGACCATGAGGCGTAAATGTGTCTGCATGATCCTCAATAATGCTGTAGATATTGAAACTCCAGCCGGCAGGCATCAAAATGTTGAAGTAATCCTGCAGGTTCGGGTCGCAAGTGCCCACATGCAACTGGTAGATCAGTCCATCAGTCACGGTGACTTCATACTGGTAATCCCGAACCCCAATACCTCCACAGATGTTGCCCTGGCAAAGGACCGAAGCGCTAAACGAAAATGCCGGGACAGCCGCAACAATAAGAACAAGCATTACGATCGACAACAAAACTCGTTTCATTTCCTCCCCTCCCTTCTTTGCTGTGATCAGCGAAACACATCCATTCGCCACGCTTGCATCACACTTATGATCAGTTTGTTCTTTATATCATAAGATTGGGTGCTTGTCAATGGTAATGTTGGGAAAGAAAGTGTTGTGATAGAGGAAATGCATTCGAGCAACAAAATTGCTGGGTTTTGGCGCTTATAGCAATTGTCTACCGGCAATACTCGAACTCAATTAATGTACTTCTCCCGGACCAACCCAGGCGGCTTGTGACCTTCGGCATCATAGTGGGCGCAGACACTATCCAGTTTCTGCATATTATGATCCGATTGATTATTCCATCCGTAAAATTTGCATCGTATATAGATGATCTTTCCTTCTTTTCGGCATTCTTTTACTGTCACAGGGTATAGTAGATGCTTAAGTTTTTGCTTGATTGCAATATACCCTTCCTGCGGGTACAGGATCATATTATCATCCATATTTGTGCTGACAACAACCTCTCCCGGACCAAATGATTGAAAGCGCGTAGCCTGTCTGTCTCTTACATCAGGAATTTTAAGATACATATCAATAGGCTTAAAAGCGTTATTGTTCAACATATTCCGCAGTCTTCTGGGCGGCTCTTTCACTTCCGGCCCCAGCCGGCACTCACTTCTCTTGCATGATCTGACGCCCGTGTGTATCACATTGCCTTCCTCATCCTTGTCCGTAAACCTGAAATATCGCTGAGGGGTCTTCTTGGGACAGCACATATCGAGAGATATACCCTCCCCGACCAACCACCCAAAGAAATGATTAGCCGGCATTTTTTGTTCGGACAGGCGGGAATACAAATTATCGATCCACGCTTTTATCTTTTTGATGACCTCTGGTCTGAAAAAGAAGCCTGCGATTTTGAGGATTATTTCAAGCAGGTCAAACTTGTCTTTTACTAACAGAGTAAACAATGCAGCGGCCAATATGACGATTGCCATAGCAACTATCTCAAGAACGACAATAGTCGGCAAAAGATGCAAATCCAACCCGTTTATCATTTTTTGCCACCCGTATTCGAGCTGCGATTATCGGAAACGTCTTTCCAACTGACTGAACCATGCAGTGAGCGTACCATAGACATCAGGCTGGTAAACGCGGAAATAATAAATACGCCGACAGCCGTTATTAGTATCGGCTTGTTCTGGTAGCATGTATGGAACAGTATCGCGAGCGCGGATGCGGTTAACGCGCACACCGACATGCCAAAGCAACTGATATCTGAAAACCTGGTGTGAAGAGTGACTCTGTTGAGGACTGATGAAACAAGCTGCTTTTTGTGCGCTGCCAGGGTCTCATTGATACCTCTGGGATTTTTGTGTATCTTTCTTTCTTCGCAGTGGACGGGTTCAGGATACTCGATGAGGTAACGGCAACTGGGATCGTCAAAACGACCAAGAGTATCCTTGCCCTCTCCGGGGAGCACACGCACCCAAGCGCCGATATCAAAGAAATCGCTGCGTTTTGCATTCTCCACTTCTGATGCGGATGCTTCGTCACATGCAGCCGCAGCCGCTGCCTGAGTTCCCCATGCAAATGCACCCATCACTGCGTACAGGCGACGCCTTTCGTTAAAGGGATTTGTAGTCTTGATGAACACACCACAGTCACTAGCCAGCGTAGGCCGCTTACCCTCAGGCCGCATCGGCTCAGTATCATCCGGCCAGCGCCGAATTTGAAAACGATCATCTTTAGGGAACAACCAATCGAGCTTTGCTTTGTTGAGGAATAAATCGGTGGTGGTATTGCCTTCAGGCCCGCCTATCAGCACAATGTTGTGATGCCTGATTTGTTTGTATAGCCGGTTATTTTCTATTTCGGTATCGGTCTTGCCTAACGACCAGGAATTGATTTCACCCACTTGAATGGGATTGTATATACTTCTGAGGGTAGCCAAAATGTGCATTCGCGCTGCAGCATCACCCTCAACTACATGACTGCCGGACCTTGTGATGAAATCGATAATAGCTTCGACTTGCGGTTCATTCAGTGCCAGCCCGCCCAGCTTTTTTCCCAACTCGCCTTTTGAGTCTGTCGCCGCATTATACAGATCCTTCACCATAAAGTTGGTATTGCATGCGGGATGAATCACCCATATCTTGTCTTCCATGCCGGACCATATGTCGCACACTGCCTTCGGCATGTTTCCTGCAACCTCCGCCATGCCACAATCCGCAGTATCCTGTAAAACCTCCAACCTACCCTCCCATAGTGCACCGATCTGCCGGCAATGCCCATTACTTCACCACATCCTCGGAATTTCGCAAAAACTTAAGACTAGCTGGTATTATCACACACACGGTCTTCTTCTGTCAATATATATCGGCAGTTTACAAGAAAATACTTAATTTACAGGTAACATACTTACCCTTGTGGACCCAGTTTGTATCACAAATATGCCTTTTGCTTAAATAGTTCAGCAGATCAAATAACAGTGTTTGAAAGTCCCGTTATATCGGAATCAGCTTCGCAAGCGCATGCGGATAACATCTGCGATCACTCTTAGGGCTCCCTTGAACGGGTGAAGCTTGGAGCCTTCCATATGGGACCACTTTACGGGGACCTCAGCTACCGTATAGCCGAGTTTTCTTGCGAGGTAGAGTGCCTCAACATCAAAACCCCAACCGTTTATGAAGCATCGCGAAAAAATGTCGCGGGCGACATCGCCCCTGAATAGTTTGAATCCGCACTGCGTATCTTTGATTCCGCGAACAGCAAGCATACGTATGATCAGATTTAACGTCTTGCCGCCAAGCTCGCGATATAAGGGTTGGTGGACAGGAATTTCCGCGCCCTTGACTGCGCGCGACCCTATCGCGACATCATAACCATCTTTGAGGGCACTAAAGAGTTTGGGGATTTGGTCTATTGGAGCGGATAAATCTACATCGGTAAAGGCTATATACTCCCCGCGCGCGGCAGACACACCCTGGCGGACAGCATAGCCCTTGCCCATATTCTGCCGGTAACTGACGATCCGGGTCAATCTACCGCTATTACTTATCTGTCTTACAATATCGAGCGTGCTATCCGTGCTGCCGTCATCGACCAGAATTATCTCATACGACTTGCCGAAATTCTTGAGATAAGACTCTACAGCGATCAGCGAATCTCCGATCCTGTTCTGCTCGTTATATACAGGTATGATTACGCTTAGATATATATTAGAGTCACCGGCGCCGCTATTCAAACAGTGCCTCCACAAATGCCTGAGGATTGAAGTCTTCCAGGTCATCGACACCTTCGCCGGAGCCTGCAAGCTTGATCGGCAGCCCCAACTCGTCCTTGATCGTAACTACGATGCCGCCCTTTGCAGTGCCGTCTATCTTGGCTAGCGCGATACCCGTCAACGGGACTATGTTCATAAACTCTCTGGCCTGAGTGACAGCATTCTGGCCTGTCGTCGCGTCCAGAACAAGCAGAGTCTCGTCCGCGTCGCGACCGAGGGTCTTGTTCACTATCCTGCCGACTTTCTTAAGCTCCTCCATTAAGTTCGTCTTTGTATGGAGCCTGCCTGCAGTATCGATTATCACTACATCGGCTTTGCGGGCAATTGCTGCCTGCAGCGAATCAAAGACCACAGCGCCCGGGTCGGCTCCAGGCTGGTGCTTGATGATCTCGACACCTATTCTGTCCGCCCATATCTCCAACTGGTCTATAGCGGCGGCGCGAAACGTATCTGCCGCGGAAAGTACGACACGCTTGCCCTGGCTCTTGAACCTGTTTGCGAGTTTCGCGATTGTAGTGGTCTTGCCGACTCCATTGACCCCGACAAACATATATACCGCCGGAACGTGCGCGGGAAGACTGAGCCCCTGCCCGTCCCCCTCGGCCAGAATATCGACGAGCAGAGCCTTGAGATGGTCCTTGATCTCGTCGGACTCGTGGAGCTTCTCCTTGCGAGTGACATCCTTGAGAGAGTCGACAAGCTTTGTGGTCGTGTGAATACTCAGATCCGCCTGGATCAACAGTTCCTCAAGATCGTCAAAAAGTTCATCATCGATCGGACGCCGCCCGGTGAGCAGTTGATCGACTTTGCCGAATATACCCTTAAACAGACGCATAACGCGACCGCAATCCTCCATATACGTGATTGAAGCGGCGCATATTGAGCGCGCCGCTTTTGTCAAGTATATCGTGGAGCGCGGTGATTGTAAAGTTTACGGGTGCCGAATCAGTTCAGTTCTCTGCGCACGAATATTCTTCGGATACGATTGTGCCTAGGCAGCCTTGAAAGAAGACCAATCTTCGGGGCATTCGCCCGCGAAGTATAAAGCTTGTTGCCCGGAGAACTGAACTCTCTCTGGGTGCCGGGTGTTGGGGGTCAGGGACCGGAGGGGGTTGGCGGTTGGTGTTTCAGGATTTGAGCGAAGCGGAAATCCTGAAACTCATAGGTGGTCTTGTTTCGGGATTTCCGGAGCGGTTCAACACCTATTTTCTAGGCTATAGGCTATTCTGCACTCCTCAAATCCCGAAAGACCGAGAAACCTGCTGCTGCGATACACGATCAAACTCTCCAACCATCAAACCAATTGTCATATCAGGTGGCGTCAGTGAAATGCATCTGCTATAATGTGTGTGTATTTCCCACACAAAGAATAAAGGTGATTCTCAGATGAGTGAACAGCAGAAATCCACATGGCAAACTAAAGTCGGCCTGGCAGAAATGCTCAAGGGCGGCGTAATAATGGACGTTACCAACGCAGAGCAGGCAAAAATCGCGGAAGACGCCGGAGCTGTAGCAGTTATGGCTCTCGAACGAGTACCTGCCGACATACGCAAAGAGGGCGGAGTCGCTCGAATGTCCGACCCGCTCGTGATCCAGGAAATTATGAAAGCCGTCACCATCCCTGTGATGGCCAAGGCTCGTATAGGCCACTTTGCCGAGGCTCAGGTCCTCGAAGCGCTGGGTGTCGACTATATCGACGAGAGCGAAGTGCTCACACCAGCCGATGAGTCTTTCCACATCGACAAGCATCTATTCAAAGTGCCGTTCGTATGCGGATGCAGAGACCTCGGTGAGGCCTTGAGGCGCATCGGCGAGGGCGCTGCCATGATCCGCACCAAGGGCGAGGCCGGTTCGGGCAATATAGTCGAAGCGGTGCGGCATATGCGCACAGTAACATCTCACATGCGCAAGATCCAGAATATGCGCGAGGACGAACTGATGGCTGAGGCAAAGAACCTGGGCGCGCCGTATGACCTGGTCGTAGAGATTCACAAGACAGGCAAGCTCCCCGTGCCCAACTTCTCGGCAGGCGGAATCGCAACCCCGGCTGACGCATCCCTTATGATGCAGCTTGGAGCCGAGGCGGTGTTTGTCGGGTCCGGTATATTCAAGTCCGAAGACCCTGCGCCGCGCGCAAAGGCAATCGTAGACGCCACTACCCATTACATGGACTTCAAGCTTATCGCCGAGCTTTCCAAGGGCCTGGGCAAGGCAATGGAAGGTTTGGACATCCGCCAGCTCGATGAGAAGGACCGTATGGCAAATAGAGGCTGGTAAGTCATGTGCTCGGTAGTATTGGATAGCAAAACCACCATCAAGGATTCATATAGCCCCAGCCCGGTGCGCATAGGTGTGCTCGGGCTGCAGGGCGACTATCAGAAACACCTCGAAATGCTGCAAATGATTGACGGCGTCGAAGCAAAGATCGTCCGCACAGTCCAGGACATCAATGACTGGTGCGACGGACTGATTATCCCAGGAGGCGAAAGCACGACTGTCGGCAAGCTGATGGACCGCTATGGTGTGGATAAGGCGATACGGAAGCGCGTCGCCGACGGAATGACCGTATTCGGCACATGCACCGGCATGATCCTGCTTTCAAAGGATATCGAGGGCAGCGACCAGCACCGGCTGGGTCTGATGGACACATCCGTACGCCGCAATGCTTATGGCCGGCAGTTGGATAGTTTCGAGACCGACCTCAATATAAAATGCCTCAAAGGCGGACCGGTACGTGCTATATTCATTCGTGCTCCACAAATAACAAAGGTCTCTGGGAATGCTCAGGCGCTGGCATGTCTGGAATCTGGTGAGGCTGTAATGGTGCGGCAGGATAACTGCCTGGCTATCTCATTTCACCCCGAACTTACGGCGGATACCCGTGTGCATGAGTATTTTGTAGAGATGACGAGAGAAAGCATTGCCAACAACCTGACTAAGGATACTACTTGCTGAGATTCGATCTTGCCAACCGATCGAGCATTCCTGAAGGAAGAGAAATAACTGGTATCTTGTGAGGATACTCACTTTGAGGTTCTAATTCACCGTTGGTCCACAATACAATATGTGGCTGTGACTCATCTCTATAGTAAAAGCCGTCTACGAGATTTCCATTATATGCGGCAACATATCCTTGAGTCAGTAAGCGGTACCAAGGTGGTGCAGTGTCGCCGTATGTGTCTTTCCATGAATTCGAGTCTTCCAGCGCCGTACCCTCGTTCCAACCATTCCAATCACTAAGGAGAACATGCTCCGGCTCACACCTCAAAGCGTTCATCCATCTTTGCCTGTAAAAATCTCCACTTTCACGCTTATGCCCGGGAGGACTTAAGTTCCACCCAGGATGAAATGACAGGCACTCTTTTATACACCGGGGGTATTCATCAGAACCATAACCCCAACCACCATTGGCAACCTGATCCTGTGTCCGGAAGAAATGATACGTTCGCCTTATATTCCACCTTTCATCATGCCATTCCGGCCAGACATCTTTTTCGATATACCAATGCAATACAGGTTTTCCATTCTCATATAAATAAGAGGGACGTTTTGCATATGTATCATACAAATAGTCCACTGCCTTTAGCCATGAGTTTTTATCTGTATGCTGGTTCAATTCACCACCAGATGCAATAGCAATAGGAATGCGCTCATCGCCCGGCAACTTATCCATATAATCAAACCATGCGCGAATGTTCTTATCAACAAGGCTATTATCTACCCAAACAGTGTTAGTATCATCCATCAAGATGAAATCAATACCGCACTCATGCATCTGACTGATTTGCCGCTTAATAACATCAGGGTCACTTAGTATGTATGGGCCACCCAAAGGCATGTCCGCTCCTCTGGCAACAACATCATCCCAGTGGTATGGCCCTTGACCTTTCGGATAGAATGAAGTGATATACCATACTCCAACCTTTTTCGTTGCATCACTGCCGGCAATCGGTTCGACACTCCATCGGCGTCGAGTAATTACCAAACTCTTTTTTAAGGAGGGGTTATGTAGAACAAAGCCTGTGGTAGTGGGTATATATGTCCATCCAATAGCATGAGAAATGCTGTCGGCAACATATGTTATACCATCGATTTCAGTGGTCTCACAGTCAAGTTGCTTTATTTGCCCATCAAGGAAAATATTCTTGCTTGCGATTCGCAACTTTAACTCTTGCTTGCCTATCGTGCAGATCAACTGATTGCCGTTATGGATACATTTACCGCCCGCATATGACATCAAAGCGCGCAGCGGCAACATTTTGTCGGAACCAACAGGCACCCAACCATCGCTGCCAGAGGTAACTTGCCCAAACGCTGAAATACCTGTGAACACTATGAGAATACAAAATATAACAGGCTTAACAATTGGCCATTTCATGCTTTTGTATCCTGATTCGTTTAGGCGTGTCTATCTTCCATGGTCAAGTCCTGCTGCAGCTTGATTATCTTGCCGTCTGGATAGTAGCCTTTCTTGAGTGAGACACCGGGGTATATAAGGTTATTTTTTCCGATGAGGCATGCGGGGTTCGTGACTACGTTGCAGCCCGTCTGACTGCCGTCGCCGATTATCGCTCCAAACTTGGATAGACCCGTATCGTAGACTTTTCCGTCGATCTCAACTTTAATGGACGGCCGCTTACCGCTCTTCTGATCTTTTACACTCACCACAGGCAGGTTAGAGAGCACGGTCCCAGCGCCAAGGTTCACTCTCTTGCCGAGGATGCTGTCGCCGACATACGCGAAATGCGGGCACTGCGAATAATCGAGCATAATCGCGTTTTTAAGCTCGGACGTATGACCTATAATGCAGTTGTTCCCGATGATGACATCGCCGCGAATATAGGCTCCATGGCGGATCTGGCAGTTTTTGCCTATGATGGCCGGACCCTGCACGAACGCGCCGGTCTCTACCACGGTCCCCTCGCCTATCACAACAGCGTTGCGGTCATCAACAAATGCCCCGCTCATAACCCTGCCGAAGATCGTGTTGTCGCCGTCGACACTCATTATATGTTCAAGCGCAATCCTGCCGACTTTCGAGAGTGCCTCCCATACGAACTCGCAATTGTCAAACAGCGATTTGAACTCAAAATCTTCGAGGTCGAAAAAGTCCTGTGCTCTAAGCATCCACAACTCCTCTTCTATACATCTCTTGGAAAGATTATAGTTGCACAAGTAGAAAGGTGTCAACTATCAAACGCAGGCACACCCGAAAGCGATCTACCCCTCTTGAACGTAAGCTTTACACACCTGCGCTTTAAGTGACAGTTATTAAGCCAAGCGTGCATCAGGTGTCAACAACAAAACATCATGTTTATCTGACCATAGCAATCTGGGTATGGTGTTACCAATATAGATGCTTGCTAGTCATTATATGCTGAAAATGCAGGCGAATACAAGCTCAACACTCGGGTGGAAAAGTCACAACCCGGCAGACGGTTGTGGTTGAGAATTTCGGGCCGCTTATTGCTAATTATGGAGGAAGAAAAGGATGAAAGCTTACGTACGCCTTATTTTCTCAGCTCTGATTCTCTCATGCTGCATGCCAGCCAGGGCGGTTGTCTTCGTCTCAACAACAGGCAATGACGTCATAAACACAGGCTTGAGTTGGGCGCAGGCAAAGCGCACTATCCAAGCGGGAGCAACGCTTGCTGCATCACAGAGCGATAAGACTGTCTGGGTTGCAAAGAACACAGTCCCTGTTCCGGCATATGTGGAGAATATCACTGTGCCTGCCGGTGTGAAGGTCTACGGCGGATTTGACGGAAACGAAGACCCGAATACCTTTGACTTGGACAATCGAGTGTTCACTCCGCCGACAAGGGTGTATCCGCTTGTCGCCACCATCAGTATTTTCACAACCTCCGGTACAAACCGAATAGACGGTTTTACGATTGCAAACGGTTTTGCGTCGATTGGCGGAGCGATAAAAACGGCCACCGGCACCAGCCTTATAGTGGCAAACTGCGAATTTGTTAGCAACGTTTCACATTATGGCGGATGTATTTATGCGGACGATGGCTATCTGTCAGTAGGCAATACAAAATTCACGAACAATTATGCTATCGATTCTATAGGTAATCCGAACGCAAGCGGCGGCGCTATCTATGTGAATGGATCCACACTCATAGTATCGGACTGCACTTTTTATTTGAACGTCGCCAAAATCGATACTGTCAACTCAGGGACTGCAAAAGGTGGCGCTATATATGCCCAAGGAGGCCCCGGCATTACAATACAGCGTTCCAAATTTAGCTTATGCTATTCAAAAAAAGCGGGGAGCGTTGCAACATGCTACTCCTACGGAGGGGCAATATATAGCATAGGCGCTGATGCGCAGATCAGGAATAATATGTTCTACGACTGCGGCGCTCTCGGCACGGGTGATGCTGAGACCTCTTATGGTGGAGCAATCGCTTTTGAAAACCCGGGCACTCCCAATATCATCAACAATTCATTCTACGGCAATTCAGTCACGCCCAATGCCGGTCTGGTCACCGATACCGACCGTCCATATGGCTTCGGGGCGGCGATATACCTCTCAGGTTCCGGTCCTGCGAACATCCTCAATAATATAATATCTCAATCTCGCGGGACGGCGGTCGTTAATGACGGGATGTCGGTCAGCTTCAATTATAACCTGCTCTGGCACAATGCGGGTGGAGATATATTCGGGTTGAGTTTTCCGTTCTACAGCACTAACCCTGCGATCAATAAAGACTTTAATATTATGAAAGACCCGCAATACTACGACAAATATGATGGTGATTTGCACCTCACCTATGGTTCTCCTGCCAAAAACGCAGGCTACAATACATCTGCAGCGGGGTCGTCTGATATAGACGGCGAACCCAGAGTAGTAGGTGGAGCTATAGACATAGGCGCTGATGAGTTCTGTGACCAGGACAATGACGGCGGCGCTGACATCATCGACTCTGACCCGACCGTTTTTTCGGAAAGCGACACATTGGATGGCGACGGAATTGCCGATATATACGACAACTGTCCTTCCGCTGCTAACCCGGATCAGCTTGACTCAAATGGCGATGGCAAAGGAGACGCCTGCACACCGCTTTCAACCGGCGCGAATCCTCTGGCTTACTATGTTGACGCAAGCCATATGATAAGTGGTGACGGCACGACATGGGATACCGCATTCGAAACAATTCAAGAAGCAATTGACGCCGCTGACAGCCACAATCAGGCAGGATGGACACAAAACTATGCTGTCTGGGTGCGCGGCGGTCCGGCAACCAAGACCTATTACCAGAATATTTTAATCTGGCATGGGGTTGCGGTATATGGGGCATGGTCCGGCAAACCTGTTGCACCCACTGATTCGCCAAACCCGTATCCGCTGCGCGATTTCAATAATAATCAGACGACTATTGACGGCAACGGGTTCGATTCGTGCGCAGTCATTGCGCATTTACCGCAGGACAGATATCTTGTCGAGCCACTAAAGACCGCTTACGACAACACTTCCACCGTGCTCGACACGTTTAGACTAACAAACGGCAAGGCCGAACTCGGCGGCGGCATTAGTATATACAAAGAATATGCCGATGTCTCTACTTGTCGGATAAACGACAACACCGCTGCTCTGGGAGGAGGCGTATACATATATGACAGCTCCTCGATTATAGGTGACGGCCTGACACCTCCTCCAGCGACTCTCCTCAGCGGAGACACAACCATATATGACAATACCGCTGCGGGTGTCGCTTCATATGCCGGTTACGGAGGTGGAATATATGCCGAACAGGGCTCACCGTATATTTTTGCAAATAGAATCCAGGGCAACGACGCGTTTTATGGCGGCGGAATCGCAGCGCGCAGTTCGGCTACCAGGATAATCCAAAACCTGATAGGCTGTGTGTCGGAGCCAAATATCGCAGCAGGCAATGGTACCGGCGATGGCAAAGGCGGCGGAATATATCTGGATAGCGAATCGAATGCAGCATTGAACAAACTCACCATAGTATCAAATAGAGCCGACGGCTCAACAGGACAGGGAGGCGGAATATACGCGGCGGACACAAACTTCAGATTAAGAAACTCTATACTGGCCAATAATACCGCGGGACATACCGTTTCGACGCAAAAAGGTGGAGCGATATTCACCAGCGGGACAGATCCCGTGACGACCGAGCCATGGTGCTGGATTACATATTCAGATTTCTACAGCAACTCGGCAACTCAGTTTGTGGGTCTGCCTGACCCGACAAGCGCATCTCCAATTCCGCTCATTTGTCCATTAACCAACATTGCTTTAGACCCGCAGTTTATGGCTCCCGGGACTAACTGCAATCACAGGCTGGCCGTCGGCTCGCCTTTGATTGGAGCGGGTGACCCTGCGGACGGTCCTCAAAACATGGGAGCATTCCAGGAAGAAGACCCGCCTGTAAGCATCAGCGAGGCAAAAAAACTCGGCAGCGGAGTACTTGTAGAAGTGTCGGGAGTGGTGGTGACGGCTGTCTTTGACGACGGATTCTATGTGCAGGACGTTAATCGCATATCAGGGATTAAAGTCAGGACATCTTCTCCGAATGTAAGCGTGGGACAGATGGTAAATATCGAAGGTATAACTACAACTACCGGCATAGAGCGCGAGATCATGAACCCGAAAGTGGCTGTATTAAAAGCCGTGGCCGCAGAGGTAAAACCGCTGTCTATGAGCAACTCGGCTCTTGGAGGAGGCACATTTGAGGGTCAGCCGGGAGTATGGGGTTGGGAACTTGTGACCGGTCCGGACGGCAAGCATGTAAAAAAATGGAAATCCGCTGGCGGGCTCAATAACGTTGGTCTGCTGGTGACTACTTGGGGAAAGGTGAAAGAAGTTATTCAAGGTAATCGCCCATATATGCTGATCAATGACGGGTCTCTCAATGATGTGAGGGTCTATCTGCCGGATGATGCGCCTGCTCCGCCAATTGGAAAGCTGGCTGTTGTGACTGGTATATCTACTATAGTGTCGGATAAAGGTTCAACGCTTAGAGCAGTAAGACCCAGGACAAAATCGGACCTGACATACTACCCTTAATGAAAGCCTCCAGCGGGTGAATAGTCAAATACGGCGCGAGGGTCATCTCTCGCGCCGTAAATATTTTGTGCGACCGGCATTTACGAGTGAGTTCAGTTATACGCTCATTATGATTGTATTGTAGCACGGGATTTCTTTTTCGCCGATTTTCCTGCTCCTACAATAAGCGAAAAAAGACAGCGGACAATTTTGCAATTGGCTCATACTTTCAGGAAGAGCCTCTTTCTATAAAGCACCCATAGTATGATCCACCAGAATGCTGCATAGCCCAGGGAGCGCAGCCAGCCGCCTGTGCTTATATGAACGGGATGCAGCACCAGCGATTTGAAAACTATAGGCGCTACATATACTACTATCGCATTTGATCCGAAAACCAAAAGCGGGTATGCCCAGATTTTCCTGCCCCGCATATCAATTGCAAAGTGAAAGATGCCTAGCATAATAGTCGCCGTGCCTGCGGCAAAAAGCACGTATGATGACGTCCACAGCGGCTTGTTGAACGGTATGCTGAAGCTCCAGAGATAGCCAGCCAGGACGAGCGCGGCACCGCATCCGGCCAAAACGGATGCCTTGCAATTCCGGCTGATTCTGTCCGTTCGTGTAAGGTCACCTATCAGACTGCCGATCATCACAAGAGCTGATGTCGGGATCACCAGTGGAAGACCATCGAGATTTAACGGGGCGAGATATTTTTGGTTGATGTGGTGGATGATGTTGCGCCCTTCGTCAAATGCGCCTGCATGCACACCCGGGTTAGGCAAAAATTTGATCACAACCCAGTATGCGGCCAGCATCAATAGTGCAATAATCGCTCTTCTGTGGGCAGGGAGATCATAAAGCAGTGATCCGGCTGCATATGAGAGTCCGATGAGGGCCAGTGTGCCGAGTGTGAAGTCTAAGCCGTGCTCAGCAGCGCTGCTTACCAGCACTCCCAATGCAATCAACAATATAACACGTCGGACCGAGCGTAAGTCATATCTCCACACCGGCACAGCCCGTTTTCGTGCAGATGCGACTGAAAACGGTATCGCAACTCCTACACAATACAAAAACCAGGGAAATACGAAGTCCGCAAGTCGAACGCCGCCCGACCACTGTGCATGCATCAGAAATTTGGGCGTATCCGGCCCGACGCCGAAATTGTTGACCAGCAGCATTAAAAAAACACTCAGGCCGCGCAGAGCGTCCAGCGCGAGAAACCTGCCGCCAATTTGTTTTTGTGCGCATGTATCCAAAACAAACCCCCTATCTAATAATACACTAATGAAATGCATGGCGTTCCATGGTTTTTTCAAAATACAGGATCACATAAGGGCAAAAACACGTAAAATAAATGTGATCCGATTTAGAGAGGATATTGCATAAGTTGGAGCAACAGATTGGCTCTCAACAAAGACGCCTTGTATCACTTGATGCATTTCGCGGACTTACTATACTGGGCATGCTGCTGGTTAACAACATTGCCCTGGATACTGCTACGCCAAGCCATCTTCAGCATGCGCGCTGGAACAACGGTGTGACTTTCGCCGATATGGTGTTTCCATGGTTTCTGTTCATAGTCGGGGTAGCAATACCCTATGCATTTGCTTCACACAAGAAAAAGGGCCTCTCTACTGTTCGTTATTATATGAGGGCATGTAACCGAATGCTGGCATTGGTCTTTCTCGGCTGCCTGATAGACTCAAGCATTGCAAAGACGCCCTTATTCGATCTTGGAGTGCTGCAATTGATCGGTCTGGCGTTTTTCGCAGCGGCGCTGTTATATTCGCTGCCGACAGTCTGGAGGCTTGTCATTGCTGCCGCATTCCTGATGGCTCACTGGGCGCTTATCAGGTTTGTGCCGATTCCGGGTGTGGGCTCGGGAGTCTTCAGCGAGAGCCAGAATATCATCAAGCACATAAACGATGTGTATCTGGGAGCATATCACCTGAGTGGTCTGATCTCAGTTATACCAACCTCAGCGTTGGTGCTGATCGGCACCGCAGTCGGCGACATGCTGCGCCGCGAGAATATTCGCCCTGTGCGCAAAGTAGTATATCTGCTTGCCGGCGGGTTGGTTCTCGCGGGTTTGGGGCTGCTCTGGAATATTGATCTGCCATTTAACAAGCCTGTGTGGACGCCATCATATATATTGTTTACAGCGGGATGGGCATGTGGCGTGCTGGGTGTGCTATACTATATGATCGATGTACTTGAATGGAAAGCATGGGCATTCCCGCTTGTTGTCTATGGGTCCAACGCGATTGTTGCGTATGTGCTGCCGATCATGGTTAAAGTGTTTGTATTGTGGGAATGGCACTGGACCTGCCACAATGGGTCAACGCTTTCAATACAGACGGCGTTCCTTCGCTTCTTTACCATGCATACAGGCAAGATCGCGGGCGGATGGCTGTACACGATCTCTTACCTCGCATTCTGGTGGCTGATTTTGTTATGGCTGCACCATAAGCGTATATATCTGAGAGTCTGACGGAGAAAGAATGAGAAATAGATTGACCGCAGTATGCATGTTTATATGCATGCTATTTGTTTTGTCGAATGTAAATGCATTTGCCAAGAAGAAAGCTGTCCCGGTGGTTGCGAACCCGCTGCTGGTAGATGCCAGGGAGCATGATACTTACTGGGTCCATGCCCGCACAGAGGCATACAAAAGTGTGCCGGAGCTTATCGCTCAACACAACGAGGAGTTATCGAGAGGAATAGCGCGGACGCTGCTGATGCGCGGCGACCCGGCAAAAAAGCAGGTTGCCCTTACATTTGATGACGGCCCGCATCCGAAATACACACCCAAGATACTCGAAATACTGCGGCGATATAACATAAAAGCAACGTTTTTTCTTGTCGGTGAGTTGGCGGAACGTAACCCTGCTCTGGTCAAAGCCGAAGTCGGCGGCGGCCATAATGTGGGTAACCACACATATCATCATGTCAATCTGACCAAGATTCCCAGCGGATACATAGCCACGGAGATAAAGGCCTGCGGGCTTGTCTTGAGTAAGATAATCGGCAGGCCGCCGCATCTGTTTCGTCCACCCGGCGGCGACTATAATGACAACGTGGCTCAAGTGGCAGAGGCTCTGGGTTACAAGCTGATTCTCTGGACTGACGACCCGGGCGACTATGCGAGCCCCGGCGCTGACGTTATCACACAACGCATTATAGAAAAGGTAGAGCCGGGCGGGATTATTCTCATCCATGACGGCGTGAAGGAGACTATAGATGTCCTGCCGAAGGTCATTCAAACCCTGAAAGACAAGGGTTATGAGTTTGTGACCATCGACGAGATGATGAGGGGCAAATGAGGAGAAATATCGGCATCTTTCGCACGATCTTCGAGCTTATACTGATAGTGCTGCTGGTAATATCGACCGCGCACAAGGAAGTGCGCACGCAGTCATGGCGAGGCGAGGTAATATACAGGGTCCCGACCAAGGAAAAGGTCTGCGCTCTCACTTATGACGACGGCCCGCACCCCAAATACACTCCCGAGATACTGGCTATTTTGAAAAGGTATAATGTCAAGGCTACATTTTTTATGATAGGCCGGGACATGGAGAAGTACCCCGACGTGGTGAAGGACGTGCTCGAACAGGGCGATGTGATCGCAAACCACACATATACGCATCCGCGCAACATAGAAGCCAATACCCAGGCTCAGGTAATAAAAGAACTCGAAAAGTGCGAGGATGTAATTGAGCGAATGACCGGCAAGCGCGCACATCTATTCAGGCCGCCGCGCGGGATGATTGACGGAATGGTCTTTACTATCGCTGAAGAGGAAGGTTATCGCACTGTGCTCTGGACAGTATGCGCAGACCATCATGATGCGCCGACACCCGAGGCAATGGCCAAGCGCGTGATTCAACATATACGCCCAGGGGCCGTGATACTGGCGCACGACGGTTCATTCCCCAGCAGGTGGAAGGATGTCGCGGCGACACCATTGATAATAGAGGAACTGCGAAAGAAAGGTTATCGCTTTGTGACCGTGCCTGAGCTGATCGAGATAGGCAAAAACAGCAGCAGGCCAAAGTCTAAGCGGTGGCCGTTTTAAGTAATTGAGGTGTATTCCCTCTCCCACATAAGGGGAGAGCGCTGTGGGAGAGGGAATACAAGAGTTATTTGCGCTGAATTATTCAGCCTCTAGCCTTAGCCAGGAACACTCTGAGCCCTTCGGGTACCCAGCCGAACCTCATGTAAAGGCTTTTCGCACGGTATAGCGTTTGCCTCGCAAGTGCGGTGCGTCCCTGATCCAGATAGACCCGGCCAAGCATGTAGACAGTGAGCGGGTTTTGAGGGCAGCGTTTCATGCTTGTCTCGAAGCACCTCGCTGATTTCTCCAGACCTTCATGAGTCTTCTTTGACGCAAGCAGACCTCCATTGGCGCGCTCGCCCCTGTAATACCAGAACTGCGAATCAAGAAATGCCGTATCGAGCGTTTTTACTCTAGCGGTCTCGATCTTACCGCTGCCCGATGAAGGTTTGAAACAGCGAATTTTGTCGGATTTATCTTCATATACGGGGTCTACGTAACGATAGTCCATTGTCCTGACAAAAAGCCCGCGCTGACGGGCGAACGGCTCCGGCTCTGATGCGTCGACAATGATATCCTTTTTATCCGGCAGTTTGACCAGCACCACGGCATGACCGTTATTTGTCTGCTCGCCTCGGATGTTTTTATAGACCATCACCACACCGGCGTTGACTCCTGCCCTTTGCAGCAGCCCGGCTATCAGCACGGATTGCAGGAAACACTGCCTCTCACCATATCTGACTACATTGCAGAACTCGAAACCGCGATCCAGGCTGAACCTGGGGATTATTGTCTTGATTGTCCGGTGCAGCCAGGAGGCGAAGTTGATCTGTGCAGTTGTCTTTATGTTAGCATTCTTAATGCGATCAAAATCAAGCCGCTTTGCATACATAAGGCTTTCAAGGCCGAGTTTCTCTTTACCCGGATAGGCGCGGTTCGACGACTTGTAAGCTTTTTCCATCCAAGTGTAAAAGTCGGTGGTGCCCTTTGCACAATTTACACTGTATGACTCATTGACAAACCGTGTAAAACGCTCAGAGTGATATGGATAGGAAACGTTATTTGCAGCGCTGAACGCGAATGCGGCAGTTGCAACTATCGCGATCATTACAAAAACTGATATTGCTCTCATTTAATCTCATCTTTTCGAGTAGGTGTTCTCACAACTAATACGTATGCAAATGTCTTTGAGTTCAAAATTAAAGACAGTAAAGTATGAGCTTTCTTGGAAAGACGGTTATTACCGGGTTTTATGAAAATAAGATTAGCGCAACTTTTCTTGGGTATTATAGAGCTAGCGCTTATTGAAAGGTGGCAACAAAGATGTCGATACGGACGGTAAAAGTTTGCGAAGAATGTGGAAAACAGACCACGAACGGTGACTCATGGCTTGTAATGTCGAGCATCGAAATAAGATCTGCGGGAACACACGAGGAACTTGTCTGCTCGAATATCGATCTTGACTTGTGTTCACCGGGCTGCCTGCTGCGTTATGTGTCTCGTAATCTCGAACAGGTCCAGGCTCGTCATACTGTCGGCAGGGGCACCGATGTCGGAAAACTTGTGACCAGCCAGGCAGCATAGTTTTAGGACGTGGAGCGACGGAGTTGACCGCAGGCGGCGGACACCGAATGTCCTCGCTCCAAGCGCTGTGTGACGTCAATGCCATTATTGTCGAGAATATCGCGAAACGCGGCAATCGATTTCTTTGAGGGCTTTTTATATGGCTTGCCGGGGACTTCGTTATATGGAATCAGGTTTACATGGCAGAGCATCCCCTTGAGCAGAGCCGCCAGTTTTGCGGCGTGCGCGGGGCCGTCATTTATGCCGGATATCAATAGATATTCGAACGTAACCCTGCGGCTGGTGCGGTCAGCATAATCCTTGCATGCTTTGATCAGATCCTGCAGTGGAAATTTGTTAGCCAGAGGGATCAGACTCTGTCTTATCTCATCGTCGGGAGCATGCAGTGAGATTGCAAGAGTGAGCTGAAGGTCCATTTCGGCGAGTTTCCTGATGGCAGGTGTGATGCCGACAGTGGATATAGTGAGCCTGCGCATGGATATCCCTATTTCATCGTTAAGCAAATGAACAGCCTTGAGCACATTTGGCATATTCATGAGCGGCTCGCCCATGCCCATGAAGACGACATGCGTCACTCTGGACCCGGCCTGCTCCTGCAGGGTGAGCACCTGGTCGACTATCTCACCCGCCGTAAGATTGCGGACAAGGCCGCACATAGCCGTAGCGCAGAACCTGCATCCTGCCGAGCACCCGACTTGACTCGACACGCATACGCTCAGCCGGTCCACATAGGGCAGGAGGACCGTTTCTATTGTCTCTTCATCGGAGAGCTTGAGCAGGAATTTCGTGGTGCCGTCAGGTGACTTTGACCGGCGCAGAATCTGAGAACGATAGATCGTGCAGGAGCCTGCCAATTGCTCACGCAGGGCGGCGGGCAGGTTGGTCATCTCGTCAAAATGGCGGACGCCCTTTTTATAGAGCCAGTCCGCTATCTGCCTGCCCCTGAAAGTAGAATGGCCGAGCTGTTTGCAGTATGACTCCAGCTCGGCTCTGTTAAGTCCAAATAGTTCCATAGTCCTTTGAAACCCTCCAGGTAAGATACCCGGAGGGATTGAATAGTTCCATAGTTTTATGCTGAAAGCTGATAGTGGAAAGTGGAAAGTCCGGAATGAGTTGGTTTGTGCTTTCCACTTTCAGCTTTCCACTCTAATACGACTCCATCAGTTTTTCGCTGATTATTTCTTCACTGCCATCCGAATCTGCTTTTCTGAAGAAGCAGCTTCTATAACCCTCATGGCATGCCGCGCCCTTCTGATCGACCTTGACGAGCAGGCAGTCCTTGTCGCAGTCGACATAGACACTCTTAACTGCTTGGATATTGCCTGATGTCTCACCTTTTATCCAGAACTTCTGCCTGGACCGGCTCCAGAACGTGGTCCTGCCCGTAGTAAGTGTGGCCTTCACCGCATCGCGGTTCATATAACCGACCATAAGTACATCGCCGTTTTCGCAGTCCTGCACCACAGCAGGAACCAGACCGTTTGCGTCATATCGCAAGCTATCTAAAAAGTCATCCATTAAGGTAAGTCCTCCCCATAAACTGACGTCCGATGTCCGAAGTCAGAACCCGGACATCTAAGGACGTCTTGCATTTTTCTATGTAGATGAAGGCGCAGCATTTCGGTAAATGCACTTCATTTATATTTTACACGAAACTGGCCTGCTTGGGTAGGAGTGTGACCGCCTGATCGCTAATTAGCCATTTAGTGGAGGTGAGGCCGATGCCTATACTTTGGGGAAGGAAGTACACTAAACAGGAACTGATCGATAGAGTCGGAGACATATCCCAGATCGGCGGAGCGAGAAAGATCGTGCTCGATGATGGCCCGCACAAGGGCGTCGAGGCGGTCGAGTTTCGCACGGGCAGTGGGCTGAGCTTTATGGTCGCGCCGGGCAGAGGGATGGATATTACGATAGCTGAGCATAACGGCAGGCCGTTGGCATGGCGGTCGGCTGCGGGAGAAGTCACTCCTGCGCTTTTCGAAGAGCCCGGTTTTGGCTGGCTCAGATCGTTTCCCGGTGGACTTGTCGCTACATGCGGGCTGACATATGCGGGCGCGCCCTGCGAGGACATGGGCGAAAGCCTTGGTCTTCACGGGCGGGTAGGCAACACCCCCGCCTCGAACGTATATGTGGACGGCGAGTGGTACGGCGATGAATATAAGATGTGGGCTATGGGCAAAGTACGCCAGTCGCGACTGTTCGGCGAGAACATAGTTCTCAAGCGCAAAGTCTCGGCGCTGATGGGTGAAAACAAACTGTCCATTCATGATATAGTAACCAATGAAGGCCCTCGCAGAGTCCCGCATATGTTCCTGTATCACATCAATGGCGGATTCCCGGCAGTCGATGAGGGTTCGCTGTTTATTTCTCCCACGCTGCACTCGACACCTCGCGATACCGACGCGGAGGTCGACAAAGAGCATTATTATCGTGCTGACGCTCCGACGGCTGAATTTGCCGAACGATGTTATTATCACGAAATGGCTGCCGACTCAGACGGTTGGGTGCAGGCCGCGCTGGTCAACAAGAATATGCCCGCAGGCGAGCAGTTTGGGTTCTATGTGCGGTATAACAAGAACGAACTGCCGTTTTTCACCCAATGGAAGATGAACGGGACGCGGGAATATGTCGTCGGGATGGAACCGGCGAACTGTCTGGTGGAAGGACGAGCAAAGGAGCGCGAGCGCGGAACGCTGCAGTTTTTGAAGCCGGGCGAGACACGCGAATATCACATAGAAATAGGCGCGCTTGCAAATGCGGACGAAGTGGCTGAGTTTGAAGAGAGCGTCGCGCGGATAAAGGCTCAACAAGTGGTGAATTGATTTGAATTCTGAAGAACTTAACAATAGCAGTAAATTAATAACCTCGCCTGTGCCGTTCTGGTTCCTAAACGGCTATATGGAGGAATGGCATGTGGCGCGGGAATTCGAGATGATGCATGAGAAGGGCATCAACGAGGTTATCGTGCACCCGCGTTACGGCCTGCAGTGCGAATATCTATCAGATGAGTGGTTCGACCTCTTCGGATCGTGCCTGCGAGAAGCCAAAAAGCGCGATATGCACGTTTGGATATATGACGAGTTCAACTGGCCGAGCGGAACCGCCGGGATGACCGTCCAGAAACACGATCCAAACTATCAGAGCAAGTATCTGCACGTCGACGCGAAACCCCTGAGTGAGATCGATTTGGATACTTTCGAGCCGGGCAAGTATATGGTCGCGGCAAACATAGAGGGCGGCAATGTGACCAAGACCCGCCTGCTGACCGATATAGACGGCATCAAGGCGCTCACTGGCGACTGGACGATATTCAACTGCACGCTCAAATACGACAGGTTCTATGTGGACACGCTCTCTTACGCAGCGGTCGACTACTTCAAGAAAATCACCTACGAAGAGTATTTTAAGCGATTCGGCGACGAGTTCGGCAAAACTATCCGCGCGGTCTTTACGGACGAGCCGTCAATATACTGGGTCAGCGTGGGCTATGACGACTGGAACCTGCCTTATACTGAAGATTACTTCGAGAGTTTTGAATCAAGGTTCGGCTACAGCCCTGCCCCGATGATCCCGTATCTCTTCTACCCCGGGCGCGAAGGAACCGCGTTCAGGGCGGATTACTGGGACCATGCGGGCTTTTTGTTTAATCAGAGGTATCATGCCAATCTTGGTAAGTGGTGCCGCGAGCATGGGGTGATCTATACCGGCCACAACAACAATGAAGAGCCTCTGCGCTATCAGATACGCTTCCAGGGCAATATGTTCGATACTATGCGCAATGAGGATATACCGGGTGTCGACCATCTCACGAAACAGACCCTGGGCAACTGGTACATCTCGATCATAGGCCACAAGATATGCTCGTCGGAGGCTCATATATCAGGCAAGGCGCGGTGCATGAGCGAGAGCTTCGGAATTATGGACTGGGACACCACCTTCACCAACCTGAAGCGTGTCACCGACTGGCAGTACGCGCTCGGCATAAACCTGATGATCCCGCATGCGATCTTTCATACGATATCGAGCACATGCAAGCGGGAATCGCCGCCGAGCTTTTTCTATCAGTCCCCTCACTGGGACGACTTCGATTACTTTACTGACTATCTGCACAACATGGAGAAGATGCTCTGCGGCGGCAGGCATATATGCAAAGTGGCGGTAATGTATCCGCTGAGCGGATTGTGGTCCAGCTACCAGACAGACGCCGCTACGTCCGGTTTCACGCAGATAGACAACTTTCTGAACTCGCTGTGCCTTGAGCTGATCAAGAACCAGATCGACTTCGACCTGCTCGACTTTAAGGCGATCACAAATGCCGACATCGAAAACGGCAGGATGAAGCTGGCTGATGAAGAGTATATGGGGCTGATCGTGCCGTCCTCGCCCTATATGCGCCCGGAAGAGGCCACACTGCTAAGAAAAATTGCTGCCTCGGGTGTGAGCACAACTTTCTTCCACACTGCGATGGAGCCGCTGCCTCAGAACCTGCCCAACGGCATGGGGAGCGCGAGTTTTGTGCGGTCGGAAGAGCTGGTCTCGTATGTTGAAATCCTGCGCAAGCAGCTCAACGACGATATACAGATAACCGGCGGCGGATCGGACGATATTATGGCCTATCGTAGAGAGAAGGACGGCCGCAAGATCACATTCCTGCTCAACAGGTCCGAAAAGCACCGCAAAGTGATGGCTATGCTCAAGGATTACCCAGACGCCGCAATATTTGACCAGGAGACCTGCGAATATACAAAGATCGAGGGTAAAAGAGTGGGAACAAAGACTCAGGTCGAACTGCGGTTCCAACCGAACCAGTCTTATTTCATAGTCAGCAATGTGCCTGATGCACAGGATAAGCCCAGTCTCTCAAAGGAACCGACACCCATGGAGATAAAGGATCTACGTGTTGAGGTACCGTTTAACGTGGCCTCTGTCTATCATTTCGTTTATCAAGGGGCGCGATCAGATATCGCGCCCCAACAAAATGAGCCAAGGGATATAGATGTGAGGACCGACCCGAGGTATATACCCGCGAACTGGGTTGCCGAGCCGCCTGTCTTTGAACAATTTGCCGGAACGTATGAAGCAAAGATCGAGATAAACTGCAAGACCGATGGTATCGAGATGATTGTGGATAAAGACTTCGCAGACTGTGAGGTGTGTGTCAACGACTCGCATGTTGAGTTTGCCGAATGCTGCCACGATGGCAATGACAGATTCCTGACAGACTTCATGGACATTTGCGCAGATGTGGGAAGCCTTCTCCGCAAGGGTGAGAATCATCTTAGAGTTGTCTCACCGACTAAACTCAGTGAGCCTTTGAGGCTCGTCGGCAATTTCAAGGTACATCTCGCAGGAAAAGATATCGTTCTCAACCCGCCGGGTGAATTGAACCCGTTCAGGATTGAAATGGACTATCCGTTCTACTCGGGCACTGTCACATATAAAGCGGCATTTGATCTCGCGAAAGAATATCCGTCACTGGTATTGAACCTGCATGACGTGCGAGATTCAGCGGCAGTGCGGGTCAACGGCCAATTGGTCGGCAAGAGGCTTTGGGAGCCGTATACGATAGATATCGCGAAGTTTGCGCATATCGGCTCAAACACGCTGGAGATTGAGGTCAGGAACAACATGGCGAACCTGATACAGGGGAACCCGCGCGCTCTTGGTCTGCAGCATATGCCGGACCTCTCGGGGTATGAATAGAATATGCGAACATACTCCGCCGGCGCGATAGTCCTGCGAAGGATAGACCTGGGTGAAAAAGACCGGATCCTGACGATATTTGCTCGGGAGCAGGGCAAGCTCTCTGCTGTGGCAAAGGGCGCAAGGCGGCCCGGCAGCAAACTGGCAGGTGTCAGCGAGCCCTTTACGTATGCGAAGATGTTTCTATCATCCGGGCGCGACCTCGACGTGCTTTCACAGGCGGAGATAAGGGAATCATTTCCGAATGTGAAGAGGTCGATGGCCGGAATCGCTTACGCGGTCTACATGATGGAATTGACGAATAGTTTCGTGGACGAAAGACAGCCCAACCCCGATCTTTTCGACACCCTGCTGAGCGCGATGTATGTCCTCGAAAGCGGCGCTGACCCGGAGATTACGGCGCGGTATTTCGAACTGCAGTCACTTGCGATCCTGGGCTACGAACCTCACTTTGAGGCATGTCTGAGGTGCGGCAAAAAGATCAAACGCGAGCGGATAGCATTCAGCCCGGCGCTGGGTGGAATAGTCTGCGCAGGCTGTGGTGTGCCGCCCAACGACGCGATATGGGTCCCCGGCGCGATTGTCTCATATGTGCAGGCGCTCAAAAACGCGGAGCCGCAGATGCTTAAGAATTTCAAGTTTCCGAAGGGTGCTCTGCGAGACCTGTCAAATGTTCTAAGGTGGCATATTCGGTATCGACTCGAACATGATCTAAAGAGCCCGGATTTCATTGACTCAATTGCGCACATGGAGTAAACTGAACAACGAACAGTAAGCATGCCGCATATTCGGCATCGCAATTTTACGTATTATACGAGGAAAAAGATGACACAAGACTCGACACTGTACCTGGCGCCGGTGCCTAAAAAGTTCTCGATGCGACAGGGAGAAAACAATCCCACAGGTAAAAAATACATACAGCTTGTCACTGATGAACCTCAGTGCCTTATGCCTGCGGCAAAGCAGACCGGGCTTGATCTGGAGATCTCCGCAAGTCCGCTCGCTCCAAAAGAGCTTGTCGGCCTGCGCTTTATTATAGACGTAGCCGCAGGTATGCCTGTTGACGGCTACAAGCTGGTCATAAAACCGGATGTGATTGAGATCACAAGCTCAACACCCGCAGGCGCTTTCTACGGCGCATGCACTCTCAAGCAGATAACACGGCAGTCCGGTAAAAAGCTGCCGTGCCTGGTTATCTCTGACTGGCCGGACCTTGCCGAACGCGGCGTCATGCTCGATATCAGCAGGGACAAGGTCCCTACGATGGAGACACTCTATCACCTTATAGACCTGCTCGCGGAATGGAAAATCAATCAGTTCCAGCTTTATACTGAGCACACATTCGCATATCTCGCCCACCCGACCGTCTGGGAGCATGCAAGCCCGATGACCGGCGAGCAGATACTTCAGCTCGATGCCTACTGCCGCGAGAAGTTCATTGAACTCGTTCCCAACCAGAACTCTTTCGGTCACCTTCGCAGATGGCTCAAACATGACAAATATCGACCTATGGCCGAACTGCCTCATGGCGGCAATACAGACTGGGGATACATGGATGAACCCTACAGTATCAGCCCCGCCAGCAAAAAGAGCCTGCCGTTTTTAGCCGGTCTATATGATGAACTGCTGCCGCACTTTACAAGCTGCAGTATCAACGTCGGATGCGATGAAACTGTCGATCTTGGCTTCGGACGAAGCAAAAAACTCTGCAAGGAACGCGGGACCGACAGAGTCTATTTAGACTTCTTGATGGGAATATATAAACTGGTCACTGAGCGCGGGCGCACAATGCAATTCTGGGGAGACATTATAATTCGCCACCCCGAATTGATACCCGAACTGCCAAAAGATATCGTTGCGCTCGAATGGGGATATGAAGCAAAACACCCATTCGCTGAAAACTCAGCTAAATTCGCCGAGTCCGGTATACCGTTCTATGTCTGCCCCGGAACTTCAGCATGGAGCACGCTCACCGGAAGGACCGAAAATGCCATAGGCAACATAGCCAATGCCGCAAAGAATGGACTCGCAAATGGTGCCATAGGTATGCTAAACACCAGTTGGGGAGACAACGGCCACTGGAACCCGAACTCAGTCGAATATCTTGGATTCATGGCGGGCGCTATGGCTTCGTGGAATTCAAAACCGGATATGAAAAAAACTATCGCCCAAAACCTCTCGATTCACGCATTCGGCGATATGACCCTTAAGTCCGGGAAGGCGTTCTACGACCTCGGAAATGCCTATCTGATATTCAAAAAACGCGCGTTTAATTGTGCTATCCCATGGATCGCAATCTTCAGAGACAAGGAAAATGATCCGTTGCTCAAGAATATCAAATCTGAAGAGTTCGATGAGATGGAAGACTTCCTCAAGGATATCGAGAAAAACCTCTCCGGTGAGAAGATGACCTCATCGGACGCTGATATCGTGCGGCAGGAACTAGCATTCCTGTTTAACATTATGCATTTGTCCGTAAAAGGCGGAAAGGTGCGATTGGGCGGACCCAAGCCGAGCGGATTTGATGCCGAGGGTGCACAGATTAAGGATGAGCACCGAAAAGTATGGCTCCTACGCAACAGGCCGGGCGGTCTTGAAGACAGCATAAAGAATATAAAGGTGTGATAATTATCAGATGCTGCCGGGAAAACGAATAGTTTCTCCGGCAGCATTTATCACTACTGCGTAATCTCGCATCCGAGTCCGGGCTTATCCGATACTTTGAGGATAGACCCGCGCCGTATTGCCCCACCCTTTACAGGCTGATCGGCAAGCAGCATATCGGAATCGAGATCAAAAACACTGAAAGCGTTTGTTCCACATCCTATATGGCACGCGGCTGATTGGCCGATCTTCGATTCGAGCATACAGCCGAACATAAGCTCAAGGCCCGCCGCCCGGCATATTGACTTTATCTCCAGCGCCCCCACCATGCCTGACTTCTGAATTTTGACGTTTATACCCTTGGCGGCTCCATAGTGTATGATATCAATCACATCTTTGGGAGTCTGCACGGATTCGTCGGCGAAGACGGGCACATTCGATCTCTCAGTGACATAACGCATCCCATCCAGATCGGCCGCATCAACCGGCTGCTCATATGCCCTGATTCCAAGTTTTCGTTCTAGGAGTTCATCAATAAATGCGACCGCTTGTGATGGGCTAAAAGCCTGGTTGGCATCTATGATGAACTTGCACCCAGGCGAGCCCTCAGATATTGCGACGACACGCGCAATATCCTCGTCTTTGTTTTTGCCGACCTTGACCTTGAACTGCTTAAAGCCGACCGCGGCAAGCTCTATTGCCTTGTCACGAGCATGCTCCGGCGGACAGATGGGAATGGTCACGTCGGTCTCAATTCTCAGGGGCGCTCCGCCTAGAAAGGCATACAAAGGGATTTTGAGGCTTTTGCAAAACGCATCAAAGATGGCCATCTCGATCCCCGCTCTGGCCGATTTGCCGTATGGAAGCACCTGCGCGAGCTTCTTGGATGATAGCCTGAACTCGTTTAAGCGCGCACCCCGCAGGGCTTGTGAAGCGGTATCGATATCGTTGAGCACACTGGTAATATCCTCGCCCGTAACATAGCGCACAGGCGTTGCTTCTCCGTAGCCGACAACATCACCCGAAATCAACTCGACAAGAACAATCGGTGATGATGTGGCGCGCCTCTGAGAGGTCTCAAATGCCTCGCGAAGAGGCAGGTCAATACAGCGCGCATGAATATAGTCGATATATTGCATAACCAGATTATACCGCACACTCAACCACTTTGTCCGGTGTAATCGGCAGTTTGAGAGTAAAAGTCGATCCGTGGCCTAGTTTGCTTTCCACACTTATCTCGCCGCTGAGGAACACCGCAAGGCGTTTCGCAATAGCCAGCCCCAGACCGGTGCCGACATTTCTTGGTTCTGAATTGCTTCCACGGCTAAACTCCCTGAATATTTCATCCAGTTCGGTTTCCGGTATGCCCGCGCCAGTATCAGCTACGGAAATTAAAACCCATTTGCCGTCTCTCACAGCGCTGATCTTAACACTTCCACTTTGAGTAAACTTGATCGCATTAGAAAACAGGTTTACTATAATCTGCCCCAGTTTTTGCTCGTCAGTCATGATAGAGGGCAGTTTTTCGGGGATATTGACGCTGACGCGCAATTTTTTGTTCTGAGCAAGCGGCATCATATTGCTCACAATCTGGCCCAGCATATCTTCGAGATTGACGCTTGCGCATTCAAGTCGCATTCGTCCCGCATCGAGCCTGCTCATATCCAGAAGCTCATTGACCATCGCAAGAAGCTTGTGCGAGTTGCCCACAACTCTGCTCAACTGCGACTTTTGACGTTCTGACAGAGGCTCCTCATTATCTTCCAGCAACAGTTCGGCGAAGCCGATGATGGATGTCAGAGGAGTTCGCAGTTCATGTGAGACACTGCGGAAGAAACGGTTTTTCTCCTCAATTGCAGCCAAGACTTTTTTGTTTTGCTCCTGGAGTTCTTTTGATCTGATATTTATTTCCTCTTCTAAGTGAATGCGCTCCGACATATCCCTGAAGACAGCCTCATATACATCAGCCTCAGTGTCATATGTCGCAAACATCTGAGCTGGAATTACGGAACCGTCCTTTCTGAGAACCCACGCATTCTCCATTGCTATGCCAGTCGTTCGCAGCATATCGGCACCATAGGCTCTCTCAAATTCATCCGGCGGAAGAATACATAATGCATTCATTCCAATGACCTCTCTCTCTGTGTAGCCGGTTTTCTCTAAAAACTTATGGTTTGCCGCCAGTATCTCGAACTTGCCGCTGCATATCAACATCAAATCATCGGAGTTGTTGACAAGACGTTTGTAGCGAGCGAGTTCTGACTCGGTCTCCCTAGCCGCGGTAATATCTTGAACAAATTCAAGGACATATCGAACCTCATCATACTCATCAACTACGGGTGCGGTCGCAACCTTGTAATGATGAGCGCCGCTTGAGCTTGAATCCAGGCGAAGATTACCTGACTGCGGTTTGCCGGTCTCAAATGTTTGCTCAACCATACAGCCCGCACATATCTGATCGCTTTTCCAAATCTCTTTGTGGCATACCTTGCCGCTAATATCTGCTTTTCCGCACATTCTGCCGAGCATGCGGTTGTGCCAAGCGATCCTCATGTCTCTATCTATAAGGACAAATGCCGCCGAAACGTTGTTTATCACATTTGTTATTGTGTTATCAACAAGCCGGAGTCTTTCTTCAAGCGCATGGCGGTCTCGGTTCACAACTTCGGACAGAAAAGTTGCGGATATCTTTTCCGAGAGTGTGTCGGCTATACTTCCTAAAATATAACCGCATGATCTAATCTCAGTCCTTGTCACATCTGGTGGCGGGGAGGCTGCCAGACATCCTTTCATGTAGGATTTTCCGCGATACCACAGCCATATTGGGTGAGCCACGGCCATTACGCCGTCCTCTTCGCTGCTTTGCTGCGATTTGCCGGTCTCAAGCACCTTTCCGGCAAGCGAGACAGTGCACGGCAGACACGTCCATTCTTTCAGTTCATACAGGTCGTCCAGAAGGCAAATATCTGAGCCCTGCCGGACAAAAATGCCGGCATCCGACTTGCCGTCCATACGAAAGGCATTGACGATTTCCATCGCGCTGTCTTGCTGCAGAAGATCGGTAATCCGTACGTTTTCAGGATCGCACAGGGGATTGTCCGGAGAGTTTTGTTGATTTGGAGTTCTTGCCAACTATAATGCCCTCACACCGAGCGGCTTCCAGCCTTTTTTAACAATTATAACAATATTGTCGGGCAATGTCAACAGTTGTCGCGCACTGAAGTCTCGGTTATCGCATATCTTAATTCTATCTATTTATTAAGTGAAGCACACCAACACGAATATAGCTTATGCCGATCGTCACTATAAGCACACCCATGAGACGGCTGACAAGCGCGGTCCCGGAGTCGCCTATTATACGGTGAATGATGCCTGTTGCCATAAATATAAGCAGACATACAAACATTGCAATGAGGGCAGCGAGGGTAGTTATCCAGACGCCATGGATAGTGGCAAGCACGACCGCAGCCGTAATGGCACCCGGACCGATCAGAAGAGGTGATATCAACGGCACAATCGCAGCGCGGTATTCCTGCGTCTGTTCGGAACTGACTCTGCCATGAACCACAAGATTGAGAGCAATGATTACCAGCAGCAGACCGCCACCGATACGCATATCATCGAGCGTTATATTAAACAGCGACAGCATCAGTGTGCCGGTGAATATGAACACCAGAAGTAAAATAGTGGCGCCGATGATCGCTCTGTAGACAAGCCCGCGTCTCTCCTTTGCGCCCAAACAGGAATCCAGACTCACCAGGATAGGCAGTGCTCCCAGCGGGTCAAGCACTATGATAAAAGCCACCGCAAGAGTCATCAGCTCGGTTATAAATGTTTGGAAATCCATAAAGGTAACGCTCGCGTAGAATCAGGCCGCTCGGTCTAATCCGTTTCTTCAGCCACCTGATCGAGAATGCCGTCCACTTCGAGGTGACTGATGACATCCGTGACGCCGGGTATCCACCACGCCACGCATTCCGCCTCGAGTTTCTGCGCGTACGAGGCCACCCTGCCCTTCAGCGTCACGACTCCGCCTCTTGCTTCGACATCAATCGGGTTCGCATCTACATCAATGTCACGAACGAGAAACTGCCTGACGGAGTTTTGCAGTTCTTCATCACTGCGGTCCACATAATTACGAATTGCAAGTTGATCGACAATCCGACCTATGCCCGTAGCAGCCTGCAAGTCTTCACAGGCGGCTCTTTTTTCCGCAGCGCTGTCGACCGTGCCTGACAAATACACAACCCCGTCATCAACGCGCACGCTGATCTCGCTCAGATCGATACGCGAATCGTTCCTAAGAGCAACAGTGACAAGTTCCTCGATTTGCCTGTCTTTGTGTGTGACCATTGAGTGAAGTCCCCCTCTTCGTATGCAGCATCCCAAAGTAGGGTTACCCTTCGGTCATCGCGTCAAAACTTGGCTGAGGCTTATCACTCCTCCATATCGATCTTGAACGAGCCGCTGACGTTGGTTCCTTCCATCTTCTCGTCACCCTTCTTGAGCGAAAAAGTGACCTGGTCCAGTGTCTCGAACGTCTGGCCATTCTCATCGACAGCCTTAACATGCCCGATGAGTGTGACCTTCTCAGCCTTGATATCATAGATCGCCTTATCAGCGCTTGCGGCCCTCTTTTCCTGCTTAAAAGAGACGCCGCCAGTGGCCGTGGCAATTTTTTTCTTATACTGATACTCGAGTTTGGGACAGGATATTGTGGTAGGCTCTTTGAGTTTGGCTTTTACGTCCTGGCTGTCCTTGTCCTGCCGCGCCTTTTGCTCTTCAGGTGTCAATTTAGGCTTAAGGAGCATCATCACATCGCCCTCGACAACACCCAGCCTTTTCTTAAAGTCGGCTGAGCCCTTCTTTCCGGTGATGTCGCACTCGGGGTCGGTGATCTTGACAGGCCCCGGAGAGTCGGCGGTGTTGGCTTTGTGGTCAAAGAGAATTTTATCTGATGTGAGCGTGGTATCGATATGGACGAACTTTACATTGCCGCTCAAAACGGCAGTGTTCGCATCTCCCCATTTGGCGACACTCGCGTCGGCACGGTAGAGGACATCCTCAGACTTTTTTGCGTCGGTTTTAGCTTTCGTTGTATCCTGAGCAGCGACCGATACAACTGCCGCAACCACAATTGCCGCAATAATAATCACAAGCGCCTTAATACGCATACTATCGCGCCTCCTGAAGTTCGTCAGCACCACTGAGCCTGATTCTCATACTTATGTTCCACATCTTCAACTCTTTACTTTTCAGATCTGCAACGAGCCTGCCGACGGAGGCATTGCCCCACTTTGTCTGAAAGCTCACTCCTCCCATGCTACGCAGCGAGGATGTCTGAGAGTTCCATACAAGACCGTTTCCAGCGACTTTCTGGCCGTCCTCACCTTGTATCTCCACGCCGCTGCTGAGAGCCAGGTTCTTGCTGTATGTGTCATAGACAGCCTCTCCGGCCTTTGCGTTGAGCACAACCTTTGAGCCGTCGTAAATCTTGCCGCCGCTGATCTTGCTGAGCTTTGCTATTGAGCGATTTTGGCCGATCTCAACTCTCTCGGCTTTGGCGCTCCACAGTTTGCCGTCATGGCCGAGACCGACAAGACGCACGTCTTCCATGGCAAGGACAACCGCGGGAGCCGCCTTGACACTGCTTCTCCCGGAATAGGGCGCATAGTGCCGCAGAGCCCATGCGAGCAGAACAAGTATTATCACCGCTGCCGCGGCTATTTGTTTGTGCAGTTTGTGTCCCATAATCAAAAAACTCCCTCCCGCAAAATGCAGAAGGGAGGAGTGTTCACAAAGCCTTAGAATGGAGGAGGAGGAAAATCGTCATCATCGCCACCACTACCACCACCGGAACCTGAACTGGTGATCACCGAAATAACGCCGAAGTCAGTCGATGTATTATTATATATGCTGTTCGGCACAGGTATCGAACTCTGCGCAAGTGATGTGGAGCCGTTATATGATACCTTCAGACTGCTCGGATAATCGGATCCTGCTTCGCTTGTATCAATAGCAAAAATATGATCTCCGGGCAATAACGTATTGACTGCCGCATCAAGCCCCAGGTCAATCTCAAAGTAACCCTTGGCTCCCGTGTACGCCGTATACGCCGGGGTGCCGAAGCTGACCTTGACCCCGGATATACCCGTTGCAGTAGAGGAGCTGACTATTCTCCCGGTAAGGATCGTGTGCATGCTGGTATACGGAATCGGCGGCATTTCATCTCCGCTTACACTTATTGTGAAAGTCCCAAGATCGGTGGTTTCGCCGTTGCGTACGGCCGCAGGAACGTTGATATTGTTTGCAAAGAAGACCTGGCTTCTATAAGCCACTGGATAACTCTTTGAAAAACCTGTGCCGGCGCCACTTGGATCAATCTGAACATACGCCGGAACACCCGCCGAGGCAGAACCGATATTCAGTTTGAAGTTGCCGCTTGAGTCAGTCGTCGTCTTTATAGTGGTTGCACCTAGTTTGACGACAACATTTGCCACACCGGGCGAGCCCGACTGCGTACTTACCACTTTGCCGGTAATAATGCCGTCTCCCAATGTGGTATTGCCGGCTGTGGAGCTTCCGCCGCCTCCACCGCAGCCTGCCATGGCCATGACAAGCCCGGCAGCTAAGACCAATATGAAGTACCTTCTCATTAATGACTTCTCCTCGAAAAACAGAAGTTGGAAGCAAGAGGTAAAAATCTTCAACCGAACCTGCTCCCCTCCCGGGGGAAAGGGTTGGGGTGAGGACGCAACCTCTCAATTATCATTTCAAGCGATACGTTATAAACCTCGTAAATTATACTCGACTATACCCACGTAGGCAAGTAGGCGGGATTGATACTTGACCTCTATTGCGCTTATGTCTTTGACCGCTTTTTTTCAGCTAATGTTCCTTAGAAATTCGGCGACCATCTCCCCCGACTCCACCGCTTTCGCGCGCAGACGACGAGCATGCTCTCCTGCACCGGCACTGAGCGTCTCACGATCTGTCCAAGCTTGAATGACGGCATTCTTTAGTTTGCCGGAATCGGGCGTAGTCACGTCCATAGCAGGCTCTCTGCCGATGGAGGCCGCGAAGGCGCTTATTTTGGGATCATATGCGATTGGAACACACGCGACACCGACATCGGTCGCAAATATCAAAGAATGCAGTCTCATTCCTACCAGCAGGCCGCATTGCGCAATTATTCCCTTGATTATCCGCGCATTTCCTCCACATTCAAGCATCACACCCTTTGATATTTTCATGCTCACTTCCCGGTCCTCGGATTCCTGCATCGGGATCACTACCGGCGTAATGCCAAGCTCCTCACAGGCGGCGGATATGCCGTCAACAGCGGCGGCAAGCCAGCTATTACTCATCCATGACCTCAGGGATATGCCGATGAGATCTCTACCCTGCAAGCCGTGTCTGTCCAGCAGGTCGCCGGCGGCCTCGATATCCGGCTCGATAAGAAAAGAAGGGTCGCATGTCACATGGATCGGCGGGACACTTACACCCATGGACTCCAAAAGCGTTCTTGAATCTTTGTCGCGCACGGTAATGAGCTTTGTCTTGTTGAGAATGCGTGCGGCGCTTCGACGAATACCGGGCCTTTCCAGCGGGCCGATGCCCTGCGCATAGACTATTGTCGGGCGGCGCAGAAACTGTGCAAGCCTGAGAATGAACAGATAATATTGCGCAGACCTGGCGCTGGTGGCATCCTGAAGCAGGCTTCCTCCGCCGCTGATAACCAGGTCGGCTCTTCTCATAGCCTTTATAACCGCCGGTATGCCGTATCTATGCACAGACAAGACTCCAGGATGCTCAGCAATCGTGCGATCCGGATCAGCCGAAAGCACGGTGATCGCAAGGTCCAGCCCAAGCTGACGAAACGCGGCAAGCATACCGGCAAGCACGGCCTCATCACCCGTATTGCCGAACCCGTAATAACCTGAGATTACAATCCTCTTTGACATCTTCACGCAGCCTGTTCGCGAAACAGCCGGCACAGAATAAAACCGATCAGCCCGCCGACGACCGCACCGTTAAGCACTCTGATCAGACTCAAAGCAATAGGAGTGTGGATGTGGCAGAACGTGTTGAGAGCAGATACAAGCCCTATGGAGCCTATCACAATCAGCGGAGCGGCCCAGGACCGGTGGCCCTTGAGCGCAAAGGCTATGCCCAGGATCAGCGCAGGATAGCCGATCAGGAACTCCTTGGTGCGAGGGCGGACGTAGAGGACCTTATCCAGAATGGCTCTTAATTTAAGCTCAAGGGGACTCACCCCTACCCCAGCGTCATTACCGGACCTGGCGACCATAATGCCCACAACGACCAGCAGCACAGCCATAAGCCCGACCTGCCAGATCAGCATCGGGTTTGCCGACACTTCCTTAAGTGTGCGGATAAACTTTTCCTTTTGAGCGCTCCATGTGGCTTTGACCCAAGCTACTTGCGAACCGTAAAGCAGCGCAAGTATGAGCACCGGCAGCAGATGCGCGAACTTGACACCGGCAAACTGATTGATCCGGAGCATAAATTCTCTTTGACTGAGCAGCCCGACTATAAGCATACCGCCCGCGGCGACTGTCATAACCGCGCCCGCAAAGCGCCCCAGTATTCTGCAATAGGGCATTGGCATGGTCTTTGGTGAGTCCGGCGATCCTTTGGTAACATTTATAGCCGCAAGGACCGGAAAGACCAACGCCGATAGCAGAGCCACAGCTTTCTGACCCATAGCTCCGACTCCGGCCAGACCGGCACAGCCTGCGATTAGTATGATAAACCAGATTGCAGCAGCCGTCGCCGAAAGATCGACCAGCGCCAGTATCAGAAGCATAGCCCCGGCTGCAACACCGATTCCTACGATCATGCGCACGGGTCTTGGAATCACGAGTTCATCCACCGGATGCGCAGCCTTGAAAGTATATCCGCCGCGCCGGATACCGCGGGCAATCGCGCCTACATATTTCGTATTGTCTGCAACGAGGTCACTTGAAGAAGTATCGTACATGCGCACGTATACCATACGTACGCCGCGTTCGCGGACTGCCTTCTGGAACCTCTCGACAATGCTCGGTTCGTCCATAGTCGGCATCTCATTTTGAGTGATGCTGTGAACTGTAATCAGGTTGGCAGGCAGATTAACGGCGAGGCTTTCTTCGCCCTTTTGCTTGGAGAACTCGACTCGTCCAAAATACAGGTGGTTTCGCCGAAACGCCTTAGCAGTATCCTTGACGGCTCCCTTAAACCCAAGGACCTGGTCGCCGGAAAATATCACGGTCTTTATATCACCGTGCCTGACATCCGCAAGAATGGCATTTACCGCATCAGGGCTCGCGCCTATATAGTTCACAAGCCTGGCCACAGGAATCAGACCGGTATCACGCACTGTCTTCAATGCATCCTCATCCAAGCCTATGGGGATTTGCATTATATAATCCATCGGGATGGAGGCATCCAATGTAAGGTATGTAAACGACTTACCGGAGCCGTCCTTGACAGGTGTGCATATTATGCGATCAGCGAGCAGAGGCAGCGCCATTTTGAGATGCGAGATAATCCGTCCCGCTTCAGGTCCCGCAACGGCAAAATGCCGCTCACTGTATGGAACAACCGACTTCGCATCGATGGCATCGGCCATGGTCTGCTCACTGATAGCCACGCTTGTTGCGCCTGCCTGCTTGAATTTAAGCGCAGCATCCTTTGTAGATATGCCTGAGGCGGCTGCCAGTTCCTGAATCTCTTCGTAATCAAGGACAAGCTCAACCGCCTTATTCCTCGATTCCAAGCGAGCCCTGCTTCCAGCAACAAAACAAGACCCTGCAAGCCCAACGATTAGCAACAATACTGCAATAACCTGTCTTTTCACATCCAGCACCCTATTCCCATCTGCGCGAAGTATAATCATAGGTAGATTGACGCCTATAATAGCGCCTCTGGCTTCTTAGCCTGCGCCCGCCGAACATAATTATCATTGCAACTCCTGCAATAAAGCCGCCCACATGCGCACCGTAAGCTACCCCTCCGTTGGCCATTCCGCCGCTTCCAGCCAGACCGAAAAGCTGAGTCGCAAACCATACTCCGAGCACAAACAAGGCAGGCACATCAATAAATGTCCAGAAGAAACCCAGAAAGACAAGTGTTCGTATGTCCTGCCTGGGATAGAGTATGAGATAAGCTCCCAATACACCTGCTATAGCTCCGCTTGCTCCAACAGTAGGCACGGTAGAGTGTATGCTCAGCATTACATGCGCCACTGCCGCAATAGCTCCACAGGCTAAATAAAAGAAAAGAAACTTGGCATGACCCAGGCTGTCTTCGATGTTGTTGCCGAATATCCACAGATATAGCATGTTGCCGCCTATATGGACAAGACTGCCGTGCATAAACATAGAACTGAAGATCGTGAGCCAGCGCGGGTGAAGACCGGTGTATGTTATCTCCAGCAGCTTCTGCGCCCCATCGGCCAGAACGGGAATTTCCCTGGTGACAGGCGCGCCGGAGAGCAAAAAGCTCGGGATCAATGACCAGTCGTATAGCCTGCCGAACTGGCCTATTGCTCCCAGTTGATCATATACATACACCAGTATATTAAGCAATATGAGGACATAAACCACGTATGGCCTGGTTCGAGTCGGGTTGTCATCGGCAAGTGGGATCAAGTGTCGGCCTTTCTATATGGTACTACTGAAAACCAGCGTTAATTGTACCACAATCCGCGTGGGTGTGGAAGCAATTTCATTGTAAAGGGATGCATCATAAGAGTAGATATGCAGGGCTGTTCTGAAGGCGAAGCAATTGTGACTAACATTAATGAATAAACCGATTTTCCGGGCGATTGCTTCGACCTACAACCTTGCATTCATCAACAAACCGTACAATAAAAGAGGCGGGAAAAATATCTCCCGCCTCAGCGTATATTCACCCGATAACAGCTTAGACTGTAACAGCCTCTCGCTCGTCCTCAGGTGTTGAACTAGGGTTTGACGGACCAGCCGTATCTACGTTGATTCCACCGCGCTTGCTCCAGAGCGTCGCACCAACAAGAGCGAGCAGCGCGATAATCGTAACCGTCGCGCGCACGACAATTGACATAGGCTGGATAACAATCGGAGCCATCAGGACCGCGACCAGGTTCATAACCTTGATCATCGGGTTTAAGGCCGGACCGGCTGTATCCTTGAACGGATCGCCTACAGTGTCGCCGACTACAGCAGCCTTGTGCTCAGGAGTACCCTTGCCGCCGAACAAGCCGTCTTCGATCTTCTTCTTAGCGTTGTCCCAAAGACCACCCGCGTTGGAAAGAAGAACAGCCATCAACTGGCCGGAGACGATTGTTCCGGCAAGGAATCCGCCGAGAGCCGCTGCGCCATTCATTTTGCCGAAGCCGAGGCCAAAGCCGACCAGAATCGGAGCGCTCACAGCCAGAACCGCAGGGCTCATAAGCTCTTTCTGAGCAGCAGAAGTAGAGATAGCGACGCACTTCTGATAGTCAGGCTTGCCCTTGTCTGAGCCGGATCGAGGATCATAGTCCATAATACCGACGATCTCGCGGAATTGTCTGCGGACTTCCTGCACCAGGTCAAACGCCGCGCGGGTAACCGCGTTGATTGCGAATGAACAGAACAGGAAAGGCACAGCGCCGCCGATAAGCAGGCCGATGAAGACGTTTGTAATATCGATACGAATACCAATATTCAGCAGACCCGCGTCAGCCATAAATGATCTGTAAAGAGCCGTTGCTGCGATAACAGCAGTCGCAATGGCAAGTCCCTTGGTCAGAGCCTTAGTGGTGTTGCCAACCGCGTCGAGCTTTGCAACGATCTTTTCAGCATTGGAATCCTCACCCTCGTCCTTAAGAGCGCCGGACATCTCGAAGATGCCGTTGGCGTTATCGGAGATCGGGCCATAGGTATCCATAGCAAGCATGAATCCAGTGGTCGTAAGCAAACCGAGACCGGAAAGAGCAATTCCGTATGCGGACATCGCCGGGTCACCCTTGAAAAGAAGGACGCTGGCAAGGATCGCAAGACAAATCGCTACAACGCTCCATACACTGGACTCAAGACCGGAAGCAAAACCGGAAAGAATGATAGTTGCAGGACCGGTTTTTGCAGCCTTGGCGCATTCTGTAACCGGCTTGCCATCAATTTCAGTGAAGTGCTCAGTCAGCTTGTCTATAATCAGAGCAAGGATAATACCGCTGAGGTTTGCACATGCAAATCTCCACCACTCAAAACCAGTGTTCTTGACTTCAACACCAAAGACATAGTAAGAAAGGCCAAAGAACCCGGCGATGGAAAGCAATGAAGCCACCATAAAACCAGCATTGATCGGCTTCATCGGGTTCATATTCATATCGTCTTTACCCTTGACCGAGTAAATACCAATGATCGAAGTAACAACACCGATAGCTCTGATGAGCAGAGGATAGACAACCAGTGCAAGACCGGCAGCACCCAAACCGAGTGTTGTAGATGCGGCAGCACCAAGGATAATAGCGGCAACCAGAGTTACTTCATAGCTCTCAAAAATATCTGCAGCCATACCGGCACAGTCACCGACGTTGTCACCGACGTTGTCTGCGATGGTAGCAGCGTTTCTGGGGTCATCCTCAGGGATGCTCTGCTCGACCTTGCCAACCAGGTCTGCGCCTACATCAGCAGCCTTGGTATAGATACCACCACCGATCCTCATAAAGAGGGCGGCCAGACATCCACCAAAACCGAAACCGACAAGAACTTTCATTGATTCATTGCCGAAAAGGAAGAATACAAGACATGCGCCCAGAAGGCCAAGTCCGACAGTCGCCATACCGGACACGCCGCCCGCTCTAAATGCAACATAGAGAGCTTTCTTGAAACTCTTGAGAGCGGCATTTGCAACACGGACATTTGCACGCACAGCCATCATCATTCCGATGAAACCAGCAAGATAAGATGCGGTTACACCAAGGATAAATGCAAGGCTGACACCAATATAAATTGGAATTGCGTGAAATACCCGGTCTGTTCCCTGGAATCCAGGAATGTTTTTATAAAGGAATGCAAGACCAATAGCAATAACGACAACAAACCAGATCATTGTCGATATCTGCTTCTTCAGATAAGCGAGAGCGCCTTCCTGAACGGCCTCAGCGACTCCCACCATACCTTTTGAACCCGGATCTTCCCGGTTTATGGCTCTATACCACCCTAAACCGAACAGCAGGCCGATAATCGCGCAGATGAATACTGCGATAACTGAGGGCCACATAATCGGCAGCGCCTCGAATTTCGGAAGCGTAATTGCTTCACTTGCGAACGCCGCTGACGGCAGCACGATGCCCAGCAGAACCATCGAGACCAGCCCGATAAGCATCCTGCCAAGCCTGCTATGAGTCTTAGACTCGCAGTGCATGTTTTGACTTCCCCCTTTGAAAAGTACTTATTAGACAAACAAAATGCCGCTTCTCACTCAACTGCTGCGAGACTCGCGGCGACTTTTGAAATGGAATACAATCTTGTATCCCTCAAAATTATAAGGCAAGGCTGAGGCCGTGTCAAGAAAGCCGGCGATCCGAAGTGCATCCCACATTCAAGGTATTCTGTTCGCTAGCGCTATAAATTTGGATAAACATCAATTCCCGCAGTAAATGCGCGCTGTAGCTGCGGGAACTCAGGTATGTGATAATCCCATTGAAAGTAATAACCGTCGTTCCGCACAGCATAATGTTGAAATTACCATTACTTTGGGATGCACCCGGCGATCCGGTTTGATCCGGCTCATTTTTATTGACGATAATCATCCATTTATGGTATGATTTCTGAGTTTGGCAAAACACACCGTTTCCGACTATGGGCGTGGGTGTTCCTGCGAATGCGGAATTGCGCCCTGGAATGACGAAACGGGAAGAAATTAACCTTACAGGAGGACACAAACTTGCCGGCAATTACAATGAAGGAACTGCTGGAGGCCGGTGTTCACTTCGGACACCGCACTCACCGATGGAACCCTAAGATGAAGAGATACATCTACGGGGGACGCAATGGAATCTACATTATCGATCTTCACCAAACCCTCAAGCTCTTTGAAGACGCACGAAAGTTTATCCAGGACGTTGCCGCGGAAGGCAAAACGATACTCTTCGTCGGAACAAAGAAGCAGGCGCAGGAAGCGGTGGAGTCTGCCGCAAAGCAGTGCGGGATGTATTATGTAAATCAGAGATGGCTGGGTGGAATGCTCACCAACTATCGCACGATCCAGACCCGTATCGCAAGACTCAGAGAACTCGAGAAGATGGAAGCCGATGGAATCTTTGAGCAGCTTACCAAGAAGGAAGCCGCCAAGCTCCGCGAGCAGAGAGACAAACTAGAGAGGTTCCTCGGCGGAATCAAAGATATGCCCAAACTCCCGGGCGCTATATATATTGTCGACCTGAAGAAAGAACGGATTGCTCTTCTTGAGGCTCGCAAGCTCGATATCCCGGTTGTGGCGATTGTCGATACCAACTGCGACCCCGATGAAGTCGACTATGTGATCCCCGGCAATGACGACGCTATTCGCGCCATCAAGCTTATTTCAAGCAAGCTGGCTGAAGCGATAGTTGAAGTAAAGCCGATTGAGGAAGAAGCCGAAGCAGTCGAGGAAGCAGCGCCTGAAGCCGGAGCAGAAGCCGAAGAGGGCGCGGAAAAGGAAGAAGCCGCAAGCGAAGGTGAAGAGAAAGTCTTCATTGATGCCGAAGGGCCGGCAGCCGAAGTAGAAGCATCGACAGAAGCCGCTAAAGAAGAGTAATTATCTGCTCCGTCGCACGGCGGAGCATCACATAATATTTGGAGAGTGTAACATGGCAATTACCGCCGATATGGTTAAGAAACTGAGAGAACAGACCGGCGCGGGCATGATGGACTGCAAGAAAGCGCTCACTGAAACAAACGGCGATTATGAGAAAGCGGTCACGCTGCTTCGGGAGAAGGGCATCGCAGTCGCTGCCAAGCGAGAAACCAAGAGCGCATCAGAAGGTTTGATAGGATGCTTCGTTGCATGTGATAATAAGACCGGCGCTATGGTCGAAATGAACTGCGAGACAACATTTGTCGCCAAGACGCCTGAGTTTGTTGATCTGGCGAAAGGACTGGCCAAATTCACGGCAGAGTCCGCCGATATAGCCGACCTCAATGCGCTATTGGAAAAACCATTCAAGGACGGCAGGCCCGTTAAGGACCTGGTCAATGAACTGATGGGCAAGATCGGTGAAAAACTGGCTGTGACCAGGCTCGTGCGACTTGCAACCGACGGTGTGATCGGCTCTTATGTGCATATGGGCGATCAGATCGGCGTGCTTGTTGAGCTTAAAGGCGCCGCAGTCTCCGATACAGCTCTAAACCTCGCCAAGGATGTTGCGATGCACATAGCCTGGGCAAACCCCGATTACATGAAGCGCGAGGATATCTCAGCCGACGCAATTGAGAAGGAGCGCGACGTTCACAGACAGTGGGCGATCAAAGAAGGTAAGCCTGAAAACATCGTCGAAAGGATCGTCGATGGACGGATGAAAGAGTTCTATTCCCGCGTATGCCTTCTGGAACAGCCTTTCATTAAAGACGAAGATCAGACTATCGAGGACCTGGTGAAGGCCGCCGCCAAGACGACGGGCGAAGATATAAAAATCGCCGGGTTCGCACGATATCGCGTTGGAGAGACTTCCGGTGACTGACTCTAAATCGAGTAAAGATCGAAAATGGACTCGAGTTCTACTTAAGCTGTCGGGGCAGGCATTTGCCGGCCCCCAAAAGCTGGGACTTTGCCCCGACACTATTGAAACCATTGCTGAAGGCATAAAGGAAGCACGCGAGTCCGGAGTCGAGATAGCGGTCGTGATAGGCGCGGGAAATATTATCCGCGGCGGATCGGCATCAAACAAGGGAATGGACCGCGCTACCGCCGACTATATGGGTATGCTCGGAACAGTCATCAATTCACTTGCTCTGCAGGATGCCCTTGAAAAAATAGGCGTGCACACTCGTGTTCAGACAGCTATCACGATGGCCGAAGTAGCTGAACCTTTCATACGCAGGCGCGCAATAAGGCACCTTGAAAAGGGCCGGGTCGTGATACTCGCGGCAGGCACCGGCAATCCGTTCTTTACGACCGACACCGCCGCATCACTGCGAGCACTCGAGATCAAGGCTGACGCCGTGCTTAAAGCGACAAACGTCGACGGTGTTTATACAAGCGATCCGCATAAGGACAAAGACGCGGTCAAATTCGATGAGGTCGGCTATATGGAAGCTATCAGCCGAAACCTCGGCATTATGGATTTGACTGCATTCACTCTGTGCATGGAGAACAACTTGCCCATAGTCGTATTTGATATAACCAAGCCCGGCAACATCGCAAAAGCCGCGCGTGGTGAGACAATCGGCACACTCATAAGGGGGAGGACGGACTCTTGACTGCAGAAGTAATTCAGGAAGCCGAGAGGCGCATGCAAAAGGCGGTTGAGGCCGCCGATCATGACTTTGCCACTTTGAGGACCGGCAGGGCCAATCCGATGCTACTGGATGGGATCAAAGTGGACTATTACGGAACGCCCACGCCGATCAACCAGTTGGCAGGGATAAGCGTTCCCGAGCCGAGACAACTGCTCATATCGCCGTGGGACCGCAATAGTCTTGACGCAATATCCAAGGCGATCCAAAGCTCTGATATCGGAATTACGCCGCAGAGCGACGGGCAGGTAATTCGTCTCAACATCCCGTATCTGACTGAAGAAAGACGCAACGATCTGATCAAGCAGCTTCACAAAAAGTCTGAGGACCACAAGATTGCGATCCGCAACATTCGCCGGGATGCAAACGAGCGTCTTAAGGCTCAGGAAAAGAAAGCTGAGATATCAGAGGACGATATGAAGCGTGAGCAGGAAAAGATTCAGAAACTCACCGACAAATATATCGTTGATGTCGATAAGCACACGGCGTCAAAAGAGGCTGAGTTGAAGGAAGTCTAGCCCTAAATCGAACAGACAGCAGGAATTTTTATAACAAAAACGCGAAAGGGCGAAAGCACGAAATAAAGCCTTTCGCGTTTTTTCTTTTATGACTAACATTGCGGAGGATAAATTGAGCCGCAAAACTTATACAGACTTGGACCCGGAGAGAATCCCCCAGCACATAGCCGTGATCATGGATGGAAACGGCAGATGGGCAAGACGCAGGGGTCTGCCTCGCCTTGAAGGCCACCGGCGGGGCTATAAGTCGTTAAAAAACTTCGTTATAAATGCGGCTGATTTCGGTGTAAAGGCCATTACGGCATATGCGTTTTCTTCCGAGAACTGGAAGCGGCCTGCCGATGAAGTCAGCGGGCTTATGAAGCTGATCAGATATGCCGCTAAGGCCGAGCTGAACTACATGAAAAAGGAAGGCGTCCGAATAATAGCAAGTGGGCGTTTCCATGAACTCCCACAGGAACTACAGGACCAGTTCAACGAGGATTTTGAAGAGACAAAAAATAACGAGCGCATCATCCTGAACATTGCCGTCAATTATGGTGGACGCAACGAGATTATTGATGCTGCAAAAGAAGCTGCAGCAATGGTCTCCGAGGGCAAGATTGCGGCAGATGATATAAATGAGAAACTCCTTACGAGCCTCATGTATCACCCCGAACTGCCTGACCCCGATCTCATGATACGAACGGCTGGCGAGATGCGTGTCAGTAATTTCCTACTGTGGGAGACTGCATACTCCGAGCTTTATGTCACTGATACACTCTGGCCTGACTTCTCGAAAGACGATCTCTATGACGCCATAAAGAGTTTCCAGAGCCGCACGCGCAAATTCGGTAAAGTGGTCGAGGAGAGAGTGGAGGGCTGAGAGTGGAAAGTGGAGAGCAGCTATGAGCGTAACGCAACCATTTTAATGATCGGGCGCGATATCTGATCGCGACCGAAAAAGAATCTCATGATTACGGATCGCATAAATTTTTTGGAGATAATGAATGATCAATACGCGACCAGTGCGTATATCGATATTGGGTTCGACAGGCTCTATTGGAACGCAGGTGCTGGATGTAGTGAGGCGGCTGGGTCCTGGAAGGGTCCGTGTCACAGGCCTCGGCGCGCAAAATAATGCCGACCTGCTCATCTCGCAGGCTCTCGAGTTTATGCCTAAGATGGTCTGCATCGGTAATGGTGACGCAAAAAGCAGGGTCGAATCTATTCTCAGTGAAACTGATATCAAGGTCTGCTCGGGTCCCGGCGGCTTTGATGAGCTTGCCGTGGAACCGGAAACTGATAGAATAGTTATATCCGTAGCCGGGACGCCGGGGCTATCCCCTACCCTTAAAGCAATCGAAGCGGGCAAGGATGTGGCTCTGGCGAGCAAAGAGGTGCTGGTGGCAGCCGGCCATCTGGTGATGGAAGCTGTATCTCGTAGGGGTGTGGCTCTGCTGCCTATAGACAGTGAGCACTCGGCTATTTTCCAGTGCCTTAATGGCGAGGACCGTAAAAGCATCGAGAAAATATATCTGACTGCTTCGGGCGGGGCTTTTAGAGATAAGCCTAAGTCCGAGTTGGCTGACGTGAGCGCCGAGCAGGCTCTCGCCCACCCTACATGGAAGATGGGCAAGAAGGTGACGGTCGATTCAGCCACGCTGATGAACAAGGGTTTGGAGATAATCGAGGCGAAGTGGCTCTTCGGTGTTGAAGCCGACAGGATTCAGGTCGTGATCCACCCGACCAGCATAGTACACTCGATGGTGCGATACTGTGATGGATCTATTATCGCGCAGTTGGGGTTGCCTGATATGAGGCTGCCGATCCAGTATGCCCTGCTCTACCCGCAGCGGGTCGACTCAAAGCTGCCGAGGCTGGACATCCTGGAAGCCGGGACATTGAGCTTCGGCAAAGTAGATATGGACAAGTTTGAGTGCCTTGCGCTTGCGATGGAAGCAGCTAAAGTCGGAGGCACGCTGGCTGTCGTGATGAATGCTGCTGATGAGGTGGCTGTCGATCTGTTCCTTAAAGGCAGGATCGGCTTTTTAGATATAGCAAAAATCGTTCGGCAAGCAATGGAGAGTCATACATCCAAGCCGTCGCCATCACTTGAAGAGATATACGAGGTAGATTCAGAGACAAGACGCAAAGTAACAGAGACTGCGGGAACTTAAATATACAGATGATTCGAAAGCTGTTCGTCGGCGTCAATATTAACTCAGGTTTGCGAGTGATTCCGAAAAGGTTAGTCAGCATCGCATATTGAACGCGCAAAAGCAATAATCAATATAATATACTAATTACTAAATCTTTCTGGGGAGTCTGATTTGATAATTCAAACGGCTATAGCGCTGGTTTTCTTATTTGCAATATTGGTGATGTTTCATGAGCTGGGTCACTTCACTGTTGCCCGGCTTGTCGGAATTCGCGTAGATGAGTTCGCATTCGGCTTTGGTCCGAAGCTGATTACGCTTATTAAGCGCGGCGCCACGGAATATACGATTCATCCATTTCCATTGGGCGGGTTTGTGAAGCTTGCCGGTATGGAACCGGGTGAGGAAGATATAGCGGATGGTTTTCAAGCGCAGGCTATATGGAAGCGTGCGCTGGTGATCTTCGCAGGGCCGTTCGCCAGCTTCGTGCTTGCAGTAATCGTGTTTGTGACTATGGGCGTATTCTGGGGATTCCCGACCGGCAACACAGAAAACAAGGTCGCTATGGTTAATCCTCAATCAGTGGCTGCCAAAATCGGCATCCGCACGGGAGACCGAATACTCGCCATCGATCAGAAACCCGTTAAGGGCGGCAAGGATATGACCAAGCTCATCCACGATAACCCCGGCAAGAAGTTGACTCTGACCGTTATGCGCAACGGAAAAACCTTTACAAAATCTGCTGCCCCGCGATGGACGATAATCTATCTCAATGCAATGTGGTCATTTCCTGAGGGCAAGCAGGGCACCGTAGATGCAGTCGCGGACAAGTCGGCTGCGCAAAAAGCAGGTATTCAAGAGGATGACAAGATCATCTCTGTAAATGGCAATAAGATCAGAGACGGCGCTGGTTTTGCAAATACTGTAAAGCATCTCGGCACCAAACAAGCAAGGCTTGAGATAGACAGAAATGGCAAGACCATTACGCTGACTGCAAAGCCGATCAGTAAATCGGAAAAGTTTATGGCGATAGGCCTACTAGGGTTTGTGCCCGAACAGACGCTTAAAAAGGCGGGCTTTATAGAATCTGCAACCAATGGCCTTATCCTCACAAAGGATATTGTTGTGGAGATCGTTCAGTCTCTTACCAGCAAAAAAATAGCTGAGAATATCGGTGGTCCCGTGCTTATCGCCAAGATAACACAGTCATCTGTGGCACGCGGTCCATATTCGCTGGTACAATTGCTGGGCATGCTGAGTATGAGCCTTGCCGTCATAAACCTGGTCCCCATCCCTGTAGTTGATGGCGGTCATCTGGCGATACTTGCGGTTGAAGCAGTGCGCAGAAAACGCCTCACGCGTGAGCAGATGCAGACAGTGACCATGATCGGCTTATTTATTATCGCAGCGATATTCGTGACTGTAATCTGGTCGGACCTGTCCAAGATATCCCAGGGTCTGGTGCCGCAGTAGAGTGGAGAGTTGAGAGTGGAGAGTAAAGAGCTGAGAAGGCTGACGCGAAAGGTTAAGGTCGGCGGCGTAGAGATAGGCGGCGGCGCGCCTGTATCGATCCAGTCCATGGCCAACACGCCGACAGCAGATGTAGAAGCCACTGTGGCTCAGATCAAGCGCCTTGAGGCAGCCGGATGCGATATTATTCGGGCTGCGGTGCCAAACAGCGAGGCGGCGGCGGCTCTGGGCAAGATCAAGCAATCTATCTCCATTCCACTGGTCGCCGACATTCATTTTGACTATAAACTTGCGCTTGCAAGTTTGGATGCAGGTGTCGACAAGCTGCGGATCAACCCGGGCAATATCGGTTCGACAGACCGCGTAGAAGCCGTCGCAAAAGCCGCAAAGGAACACGGAGTCCCCATAAGGATAGGCGTGAATGCGGGATCGATAGACCGCAAGCGCTACGGAGTACCTACGCCCGAAGCCTTGGTTGAGAGCGGACTTGACGAAGTGCAGGTTCTTGAAAAGCTCGGGTTTGAAGATATTGTGCTCTCGCTCAAAGCGTTCGATGTTCCGATGATGATCCGCGCATACGAACTGGCAAGCAAGAGATGTGATTACCCGCTCCACCTGGGCGTCACTGAGGCAGGGCTGGCCTGGGAAGGCACGATAAGAAGCTCGGTAGGAATCGGGACGCTGCTTGCCGAAGGAATCGGGGATACGATCCGTGTGTCTCTAACCGGCGACCCGGTGGAGGAAGTCAAGGTTGGGATTGAAATCTTGAACAGCCTTGGACTAAGGAGAAAGCCGTTTACTATTGTATCGTGCCCTACATGCGGGCGCTGCGCAATAGATTTATCTGATATCGCGGACAAAGTTAGGCAGCGGCTGGAGGCTAATCCACCGTCTAAGCCGATAACTGTCGCGGTTATGGGATGCATTGTAAACGGTCCTGGTGAAGCATCATTGGCCGATGTTGGGATTGCGGGCGGCAGAGGTTCGGGCGTGCTCTTTGCAAAAGGCGAAATGCTTCGGAGCGTGCCGGAAGACAAGCTCGTTGATGAGCTTATCAAAGAAGTGGAGAAACTCTAAATTGATTAGAAGAGCAAAGGTCTCAGATGTAGCCGAACTGCAGAGGCTGATCAATCAGTTCGCAGACAGGAGCGAGATGCTGCCACGCTCGCTCAATGCGATCTACGAAAACATACGCGATTTTGTGGTTATTGAATCCGCCGACGAACGTATACTTGGCTGCTGCGCGCTGCATATCACATGGGGAGACCTTGCCGAAGTCCGTTCACTTGCGGTTGAGCCGGATGTCCAAAGCAAGGGCTATGGCAGGTTGCTTGTTCAGGAATGTCTGGACGATGCGCGGCAGATGGGCGTACCGAAGGTTTTTGCGCTGACATACGTGCCGGGTTTTTTTGAGAAGATGGGATTTTCACGAGTAGATAAGGGCACACTGCCGCAAAAGATATGGTCGGACTGCATTAACTGCCCAAAGTTTCCGGACTGCGGCGAAGAAGCGGTGGCAATCGAATTCTGAATAAGGTTTCGGGGTTCGGAGACCCCGTCCGGCATCGAGGTGACGATTCGGAGATCGTCACCCATCAACGGAGTTGTGAGTTATGAGTTTAGAGTTACGTGTCAATCACAGCAACCCATAACTCATAACCCATAAACACATAACAGAGGATAATATGCGAGCATCTAATTTATTCTTTCCAACTTTAAGAGAGGTTCCCGCCGAGGCGCAGATGGCAAGCCACAGGCTGCTGCTGCGCGGCGGGTTTATACGCAATGTGGCGGCGGGGATATACGACTATCTGCCGCTGGGATATAAGGTTATCAAGAAGATCGAGAAGATCGTGCGCGAGGAGATGGACGAACAGGGCGCGCAGGAACTGCTTATGCCCACAATGGTCCCGGCTGAACTCTATCAGGAGGGCGGCAGATGGGACCTGGACGTGCTGTTCCGGTTCAAGGACAGAAACGCTCGCGATTACTCGATGGGTTTCACGCACGAGGAAGTGATAACGGATATAGTGCGGCGGGATGTGCGCAGCTATCGTGAACTGCCGCTCAATCTCTATCAGATACAGACCAAGGGCAGAGACGAACCGAGGCCGCGCGGCGGAGTTGTGCGCGGGCGCGAGTTTATAATGCTCGACTCATACAGTTTCGACCGCAGTTGGGACGACCTGGACCGCGCATATGACAAGATGTATGTCGCGTTCTCAAGAATCATCGCGCGCTGCGGACTTGACGCGGCGGTGGTCGAAGCCGACTCGGGGGCAATCGGCGGCAAGGACAGCCAGGAGTACACGGTTATCTGCGACGCCGGTGAAGATACACTTTTGATCTGCGAGTCCTGCGGATATGGCGCGAATGCCGAGAAGTGTGAGATAGGTGAGCGGTCAATTAAGAAATCGGATGAGGAGCTGTTGGCTCTCGAACTGGTCGATACGCCAAACACTCGCACGATAGAACAGGTGACTTCATTTCTGAAGAAATCGCCCAAAAAGCTGGTCAAGACTCTCATATACAAGGCAGACGGTGAAGTTATAGCGGCTCTTGTGCGCGGCGACAGGGAGATAAACGAGCCCAAGCTGCGAAACGCTCTGGGAGTGAAGTCCGTTGAGATGGCCGATCCTGAGACTATTATAAAGCTCACCGGCGCTGAAGTCGGGTTCGCGGGGCCTGTCGGGCTTAAAGATGTAAAGATAATTGCAGACCTTGAGGTCGAAGGTATGGCAAACTTCGTGGTGGGCGGAAATAAGACTGACGCGCATTACGTCAATGCCAACCTTGGAAGAGATTTCGTGGTGACACAGTTCGCCGATATTCGGGTAGCATCCAAGGGTGATCCGTGTCCAAAGTGCAATGGCACTCTCAAGACTGAGCGCGGCATGGAGGTCGGGCATATTTTCAAGCTCGGGACTCGCTACTCAGAGACGATGGGCGCAAAGTTCCTGGATGACGACGGCAAAGAGAAGCCGTTTATCATGGGCTGCTACGGGATGGGGGTCAGTCGAATGCTGGCCGCAATTCCCGAAACTCACAACGACAAGGACGGCATCATCTGGCCGATAAGCGTTGCGCCTTTTGAGGTGGCTGTGATCCTGCTTAATGCGGATGACGAAGCCCAGTGCAATGCAGCCACACGTTTGTATGAGGAGCTTCAGGAAAGCGGCGTGGACGTGTTGCTGGATGAACGCGATGAGCGGCCCGGTGTAAAGTTTAAGGACGCCGATCTGATGGGCGCGCCGATTCATGTTGTGGCAGGCCGGCTGGCATCTGAAGGCAAGGTAGAGATCAGCCTGAGATCGACCAAAAATAAGGAAGAGGTCTCTCTTGACGAGGCCACCGCGCGTGTATTGGAACTGCGCAGCACGCTCTACCAGGAACTGGAAGAGAAAGCGCAGTCGGCTGCGGTGAAGGGATAAGATTACTCGATTAGTTAACGTACTGCGGGAACTTACGCTTGTGGTATGTGATGAGCAAGATCGTAACGTCGTTCCCGCAGCATAAAAATTGCTGCCGAAGCAACTCAAGTGCATGTCATTCCCAGCTTGACTGGGAATCCAGGAACCTGCGTTCAGATGAGAGCTTCGGTGTCTGGATTTCCGCTTTCGCGGGAATGACACAGACTTATTTCGCTTTAGTTTGGGATGCAACCAATACAACTCGATTAGTTTACATGCTGCGGGAACTTACGCTTGTGTTATTTGATGAGCAAGATAGTAATGTCATTCCCGCAGCATACAAAAAACCTGGTTTCCTGGTGGAGTCCAGAGGCAAAGCCTTTGGTGGGGGATTGGGGGCAAAGCCCCCATATTAAGTTCCCGTAGATTTGGCATACACCCGCGATTTGAGGTCATGATGCACAATCTGACACTTTGGGATATGACTTTCAGGCTCATAATATCATTGCTGCTGGGAGCAATGATAGGAATGGAGCGCGAAACCCATGGACGTCCGGCTGGACTGCGCACGCATATACTGGTCTGCTTCGGTTCCACGCTCTTCACCCTGGCATCATATCAGATTGCGGGAAAGATGTATGATCCGGCAAGGGTTACTGCGCAGATTGTGACCGGCGTCGGTTTCCTGGGAGCGGGGACTATTATCCATCAGGGAAGCGTTATCAGGGGGCTTACGACCGCGGCCAGCATATGGACAGTCGCTGCAATCGGTGTCGCTGCCGGGATCGGCGGCGACATGCTGTATCTTGCGGCTATTGCGAGTTTGCTGGCATTCGTTGTGCTGAGCCTGATAGCTCCCCTTGAAAAGCTATTGACGTCACACAAGGATGAGCGGACGCTGACAATTCTTACATCGCATGCGCAGGAGGATATCAGCGATATACTCTCGATCCTCTCAAAGCATGGCATACGCGTGCGAATGCTCAACCGCGAGGATGACACGGATGGTGGCGGGTTCATGATCGCGTTCAAGCTTCGCGCTCCGGCAGCATTTGATGAGATAGCATTTGACAGTGACCTTGCAAATGTCAAAAATATAGTCAACTACAGATGGGACTGATCATTCAGTCGATACACTGATCTCTTCGGATATTATCTCAGCCGTCATCTCAATCTGAACTGTGGGTTCCCCCATAACAACACGTATCTGATGCGTTTCGCCGCCGGGAAATATCGGCAGAAGATAAGAATCGTGGCTCATGCCGTCGACGTATATCTCCTTCACGCCGTGCGATACATGCTCGGGGTTTTCGACAGTCACTTCATATGTCGCCCGTCTGAACCGCCGGACAACTCTATACGAATCCCATTCAGATGGTATGCACGGATCGATCATCAGACCCCTTATCTCCGCACGAACGCCAAGTATCCAGTCGAGAGCGACTTTCCACATCCACGCAGCGGCGCCGGTCATCCAACTGAACTCACCCTGGCCGTAGTATTTTGAATCGGGACCATGGATATATTCGCAATACACATACGGATCGACCTTATATGTGTTTTCATCCTGCTCGCCGCGGTGGACGAACGAGACTTCTTTCCAATACTCATAAGCCTGATCGCCCCTGCCGAGAATACACTCCGCCATTATTGCCCACGCAACGGGATGGCAAAAGACAGTGCCGTTTTCTTTTGTGCCTGGAGCAAAGCGCGTTATAATTCCAAGTTTCGGGTCGGGCTGACGATAGGCGGGCAGGAACAATGCCGGGCCGTATGGAGTGTTCAGGTGCTTGCATACTGAGTTCATACAGCGCAGAGCGCGGTTTTTAGGCGCTGCAGTTCCAATAATCATCCAGGACTGCGCGTTTATATATATGCGGCCCTCGATATTTCGCGACGAACCGAACGCCTCGCCGTCATCACGCGTGCCTCTGATATACCATTCACCGTCCCACAGATGCAGGTTGATATTTCTTATAAGCTTGTCTCTTTCTTCCACATATTTCTGAGCCTGCGCATCGCTGCCTACAAACCACATCAGCGCAGCCACTTCACGGAGCATCCAAGCTAGATGCGCCGCCACCATGGCGCTCTCGCCGCGTCCCTGCCTGCCGACATAGTCCAGGCCGTCGTTCCAATCGGCTGCCATAATTAGAGGAATGCCGCGCTCGCTCATATGGTCCAGAGTATAGTCAATTGCTCTGAGCACATGCATGCGGACGGTCTCTGAGCCGCTGTCGTAGTATTTGACGGCCTCGTCAAGAAACATCAGGTCGCCCGACTCTTTCAGATACTCCATCACACCGAGCACCAGCCACATCGGGTCGTCGGAGTGGCCCGTCTTTACACCGATGTTGGTGAGAGGGTCCCAGTTGTGCAGAGTGCTGCCGTCAGGAAACTGGTGTTCGAGCATATAAATTACGCGCTCTCTGGCCCAGGCAAGATCATTTGGAAGAATAGCAAGCATGTCCTGCCAACTGTCTCGGAATCCGATGATCGAACCGCCGCCGACATAATACGAGTCCATCCTGGTCCACCGCGATGTCACCCAGGCCTGATACTTATTCCAGATGTTGAACGACAGATTGAACTCGCGGCTGGGGGTTTCGGCGTTTGTCCGGCCAAGATAGCCCTCCCAGTAGCGGTTTACTTCGGCAAGACCACGCTCGGCTTCATCCCACTCATTATACCTGTCACGAAGGCTCCAGGCGGCTTCCTTGTGAAAGACCACGCCCACCAGAACATTGAACTTCGCCTCCTCGCCGGGCTCAAGGACAAACCTGTGCTGCAGCGAGGCCATTATATCCCGGCCAAGACCCTGACTGTTGCGAAGCTGCCCCTCCTCTATTGCACGAGGGTTCGAGTAGTTGTGATACATTCCCATAAACTCTTCTTCAAAGCAGTCATGCGCCTCCACGAGCGCGCTGGATGTCATAAATGCCCATTTATCCCACCTTGCATTCGGATTGGCAGTCGAGCCCGAGGTTATGTTCCAGTAGCGGATGCTGACAAAGATCGTGCTGTCTTCGACGCTTGCTTCATTGAACAGTATTGAGAAATTGGATTCAGTAGCATTGAATATATAGTTTGCCAGGTCCCATTTGACGTATGGAAATGCCTGGATTTCGCGTTTCTTGTCCGAGATATTCTTGATGGACACCATCCATACCTCGATATCATCGCGCGGGGGCACGTAGTATGTAATGCTGCTCTCGACGCCATGGCTCGATCGGACGATTTGCGTATATCCTATGCCATGGCGCGCTTCGAAGTTCGAGGTGTCGTCACAAACCGGCTGCCAGTTTGCGGTCCAATACTCTCCCGTCTCGGCATCCCTCAAATAGACATATCTGCCGGGTCTGTCCTGCAGGACAACGGTCTGCGGGAACTCGCGGGTCACGCGGTTATAGCCGGAGGTCTCAAAGAACGAATGCCCGCCGCCTGTCTGCGAACATATGGCGCAATAACGGCCGTTGGTAAGATAGTTTGCCCATGGGCGCGGCGTATCGGGGCGAGTAATTATGTATTCCCTGCCGTCCTCGGAGAAGTGTCCGTCACTCATTCGGCGCCTCTTTTACCCGTAGTTCTTCTACAATGACCTGCCGGGTGCCTGCGACACCGCCTGCGACCAGGTGAGCAAGGTTCTTATCTTCCTCGGTATCGACTATGCCCTTGAGGAATACATCGCCGTTTGCCACTCGCACCGCTATCGCCTGACCGGCCAGACGTTTGTCCTGGTTTATCGCATTGTTGACAAGCCCAGCAAGTACTTCATCTTGAAGTGTCACGCCGCACCCCCATCCCAGTCAAAAAGTTTGAAAGTATGAAAGTCAAAAAGCCGGTAATAATTCGGCGCACAAACCTGCTATTTGTAGAACTTTTTGACTCTATAACATTTTGACTTTAGGATAGTTTTTCCCCAAGGCGAGGGGCGTGAAACAGCGTGACTATGGGGTGATCGAACGTGCAATACGCTCGATCATATCTGCGGGAAGGTCGGCGACGACAGTGTAGCGCCCAGTGGAGTAGATTGTCCCCTGCCCCCAGTCGAGTGCTTTATTCTTCCTGCAGGCGGACTTGTCAGATGTGGTTATGGTGATTGTGTAGAGGCCATCGGAGTAGACCAGAGTGCCTTTGTCAGCGCTTGTCGGCACGAAACCATGCAGCATATATGACGGCCTGGGTATATCGCACTTTGCGATATGATTTGTTCTCTCGGCATTTGTTTCGCGCATGGGTTCGCTGTCAAATGAAATAGATATGGTCTTCATGGAGCGTTTGATGACATTGTAGGCTGTCCAATCACGTGACGCAAGCACAACAAATTTTGTTTTGTCGACCCAGATCTGCTTCCACGGCATGTGCTTGAGCTTTGGCTTTAATCGAAGCACCCATGCATCTCGCCCGGCGATGCGATACTGCCCTTCGACAAGAGGAATATAGTTGCGGAATATTTGTGACTCCAGTTTGGCGTCCGTCGAGGCTGTCCGGCAATCGTTTTTAACATGTATAGTGGAGCGGATATTGCTGCCGAGCATTACGCTCGTATGCTCCTGCACAGCCGTATATTCTACGCTGCGCTGGGCAAGAAGGACCTTGTGAAGCAACGCATTACCGTTTACGCGCGGTGGATACGGATAGATTATGATGCCGAGCGCGAGCACAGCAGCCGCAATCAGCGGTATTTTGAGCTTACTTATCATCTTTGCTCACGCTGATATTGGTCTCGCCGAACAATGGGTTATGCGACTCGTAAGCCAGATGTTCTATTACGATACTTCTGACAGAGGCATCCGCAACCGGCAGTTTAGGTTCGGTCCCGCTGTCATTTATAGCAAAGACTGCCCACAGCGCTACGGCAAGAGTCCATACACATAATGCAATCTTCCTTGTGCGACGCTGTGATTTTGATTCATTTTTAACCGGACCCAAAATAGCCTCCAGTGACCTACTGCCACGGCAATTATATGAGCTTATGGTTCAAGCTGTCAATCTCACAGAGATAGTGAGCGCCTGCACGTTAATTGACTGTTTGTTGTTTATACGTGACGGGTAATTATGGTTTACGCAAACTACTGACTTAGGGAGGTATAGTATGCGACACGTGCACATAATTATGTTCACTCTCGCCATTGTTCTCGCAGCAGCGGCAGTGTCCGCGCAAACATGTCCGCCGGCTACCCAGGAATGCAAACCGGCATGTCCACCGTGTATATCGGGATGCCCGGCGGCATCGCAGGCCGTATCTGCAGCTCTGGGCGCCGGGCCAGCGTCGAATCTGCAGAATCTCTGCAGCGCTGATTTTGACAAAGCATATATGCAAAACATGTATCAACTGCATACCACCATCGCTGCGTTTACGACTCAAGGCATAGAGCAGACGACGGACAAGAACCTTAGAGACCTGTCGAACAGAGTTCGTGACGAACAGACATCAATGAACGAAAAATTGTCTGCTTGGGCAAGAACCTGTAATATCTGTCCGCTGCCGATCGACTATGCGAAAGTGCAGGCAATTGTAAACACACTGCCAAAGTGTGATGACTGCAATTTCAACACAGAATATGCAAGGACACTGTCGATGCTGCTCTCACAGCAGCGTGACGCGGACCAACTGGCTGTAGCACAGTCACCGACAAAACAGCTCCGTGATGCGGCGTCCTGCTCGCTGACTGCAACTCAAAAAGAAATCAATTCGTTGGTCAAGTGGATTGGGGATAAGGTATGCCCGTCGACAACGTGTCCAACTACATGTCCAACGCCCTGTCCGACACCATGTCCCAAGCCGTGCCCGTAGTGGCCTGCGACATATCGGACAGCTCATAGCGCCTCGGATATTTTCCGGGGCGCTTTTTTGCACACCCACCGAAGGATTTCAATCTCTCATCGGCAACTAATATATGAACGATCGTAAACCGAGGTGCCTATTGGAGATTGAGGTGACACTGGACAGACGGCCGGATATTGCCGCAAGCGCGGAGATGATGAATGAAGATGAAATTCTTTCGCGTAAAATTGCCGCAGGAGACACCGGCGCCTGGGATGATTTCTTTGATCGCTATGCGCCGTGGGCATATCGTTTTGCATATCATCATCTAAACGCAAACCATGCCGACGCTGAGGATTTATGCTCGGATATAATGCTGACTGCCGCGAAAAGCATCGGCAAGTACGACCCCAAACGCGGCGACCTCGACGCATGGTTGCATGGCATTGCTCGCAATCGTCTGGCCCACTTTTGTCGCGCTCGTCATATCGAAGAGCCTTTGACTGAGGAGTTCTGTATATCGGAAACCGCATTGCCCGATCTTAAGTATGCGGTCAACCGTGCCCTCGCTGATTTGCCGAAAAGACAGGCCGATGCTCTTATATCGAAATATGTAGAGGGCTACACTACAGACGAACTGGCACAAAGGACTGGGAGCACGACAAAGGCAGTTGAATCGCTCCTTGTAAGGGCGCGCACGGCGTTTAGAACGGCATTTGGTAAACTAATGGCCGATGATCCTGGAGGTGACAATCATGAGCAGCAATAAACTTCCTCCAAACGATCCTGTAGAACTACTCAATGAGCACTACGAGGATATAAAAATGCGAGAGAGCTATCGACGCGAACTGCAGAAAAGGACGCGTGATATAGTGGCCGCGCGGCGTCGCAGCCCGATAATCCGCTGGACATTCAGCCTTGGGGCATGTGCGGCTTTGATTGCAACTATTCTGGTGGCGGGCAGGCTTATGTATTCGGGGCCAAAGGATATACCGACGGCCCCGGTGCATAAGCAGATTGCGCTCAGCACAAATAACACAAAGAGACCTGCCGCACACATTCGGAAGAACGCTGTTGCATCGGCAGGACACCCAAACACCGGAAATTGCATGCATCATACAGCCGGGACGACGGACAATATTAATTTGCCGGGAAAGAAACCATATGCGGAAGATACTGTAAAAACGGCTCATAAGCCGGTTTGCTATGGCCCGCCGGTTGTGGCTCTTACAAATGTTATAGGGAACGTTACAAATGGGCAGGGAATATTTATCGCGAAAGGCGAAAGAATCGCGGTAGGAACTGCAATCAGGACCGGGAAAGGTGGCCGCGCCACTCTCGTCACGCTAAAGGGCAGTGAGATCAACCTCGATTCCAACACAGAGCTTCTCTTTACATCCGCCAAGGTTGCGAAGATTGTCCGCGGCAGGTTATATTGCGCCAACCATGACAAGGAGATCGCGCGGATAGACACACCCGCCGGTCGTGTAGTGCTGCTGGGCACTGTGGTAGATACGAATGTGGTGCGAGATGACGCAGTGGCTGTGACTGTTGTGGAGGGCAAAGTAAGACTGTCCAACAGGCATGGCGACGCATTGGTAAATGCAGGGAGTCAATCATTGCTGATGGCATACCTGGCGCCAAAGCCGGGCAAGGCTGTCAACACCTACAAAGAGACCTCCTGGTATCATGGCCGGGGCGATTATCAGTCCGACTTTGGGGATATCGCATATACAGTAAATCGTGAAAAAGGACTTATCACCGAAATATGGACTGTAAAATCTGATGGCACCAACAGACACCGTATAGCAAGTTTCATTGGATGGGCTACCGAAATAGGACCATGGCTGCCGGGCGAGCGATGGCTGAGTATCAGTCTGATCAGCGCACTATGGACCACACCAGATATCAAGAACCGGTCAGCAAATACCGGCAACGGGCATCCAATCATAAAAGACAGAGTTTTGCTTTTGGACGCTGCAACGGGAAAGAGCATTCAATTCGATCTGCCCGAATCTTATCGGCCATTTTATTCTGCTTTCGCTCCAGACCCGACACTGGTGGCTTTCAGCGGAACTTACTATCCGAATGCCGACAGCTACAAAGACGCGGGGAGCGGGTTGTGGCTGTATGACAGAAAGACGCTGGAGGTCACTAAATTACTCAGCGGAAATATCAAGACTGCACCAGCCTGGGCTCCTGACAGCAGACATATTGCGATTTCATCCGGTCAAGGCTATACAAACGAGCACAACCTGGTTATCATCGACACGCAAACCGGACAAACACAAGATATTGGTATCAATGGAGCAGGTGCCTGTTTCTCACCGAACGGCAAAAAAATAGCATTCTCCAGTGACTTTCAGAAAGGAGGCTCATGGTATGCAGGTGTGCCGATGAGCGGTGGAATATTTGCTCTGGACTTGACCAGAAGAGCCGATGCAGTAAGGTTGTCACCTGAAAACGTATGGGCAACAAGACCACGCTGGTCGCCAGACGGCTCTCGCATACTATATATTACAGGAGACAACAAGGTATGCGTCGTGAACTCCGATGGCACTGGAGCCAGAGAGGTGTATTGTTCTCAGCAAGATAATATCTCAAAAGCATCGTGGGATTCGACCGGTAATCTGATCTTCGTAACAGATCAAAATTATCGAACAGGCACGGCTAACACAGTTTTAGTCGGCTCGGACGGATCGGGAGTAAAGAAAACATTCAGCCAAGCCTGCACGGCAAATCAGCTTACGAACAAAGATAATGCCCAGTCTGATGCGGCTTGCTCAGCAATTAATGAAGCTATCTTCCAATATGCGATGGGAAACATTTATGCGTTCGAAGGCAATCTAGATGCTGAAGACCGCAGCTACGGTCGCGCGGCGAACATCTTTTCAAAGCTGGTATGGGATTATCCTTTATCCGGGCTGTGTACGGATGATGTTTTGAAATACTCCGAAGCTGCAGATAAAAAAACATGGCGACCAGACAGTGAAGCCCTTTTCGATTGCTGTACCAAACGTATCTGCTATCTTGGTGATGCATTAGTAAACGCAGCGGCAAAGTATCATCAGTTTCCGCCAAATCTTTCCACAGGACTTGAATGGGCGTCGAATTTGTGCTGGCAGTCCGACTGGCTTTCAAGCAGCGACAAAAAGCATGTAATGATGCTCGGAACATGTCCAGGGACAGTTGATCAAGCCGCCGAAGCATATGTCTACAACATTCCTGCTGATGGTAAGGAGCCTGAGGTCGGCCAAGTAATTGTCAGTTGCCCGCTTCATACAGACAACACAATTACATGGAGCGAATATGACCATCAGATTGTTAATCCTCATTTGATTACTGACGCTAAGCCTGGCGCAGTGTGCAAGGTTGCTAACGGTCTTCCCTACTGGCTCGAGAATGTAGGAACTGGCGGCTTGACGATCATCCATCATATGATCGGCAACACATATGAGGTGCAGGGAGAGGCAAAACTTCTGCCGACAGGCAGGATCTACACAAATGAGAGCCTCAAGATTGCAGACAATGAAGGTGACATCGCACAAGATATCGATTCGGCAGGCAGACTGGACTGGGGCAACTTGTCATCCGACGATACTGAACAATCATTTGCTGACTTAGATTTCTGCCGGGCAGTCGCCAAGTTTGAGGCAGGTCTGCCGGTTACTGAGCTTGATGGCAAAGGCAATATCTTCAAGACTATGGATGGTGAACCAGCAAGGCTTCTATACTGCGGTTCTCCGAGAGGATCATGCGGCGCAATCGGATCTGACCTGCGATTTGAGTTGATCGGATCGGAAAAGATATATCTCTATCAACTCAAGCCCAGCGGCAGATTCAACGTGACCGGCACTGTAAAAGTTCAGCAAACCGGCCAGGTCTGCACGGATGGCTGGATTGACAAGGATGGAAATGTAATATCGACACAAAAAAACTGAGGAGGAAATAAGTATGTTGCATTTGAACCGGAAGTTGATGTTATTTGCTGCTGGAATCGTATTATTGGCTGCTTGCCCGACTGCAGGCACCGCAAAGGACCTGATGACGGATGGAGAACCCGGAGCTTGGTGTAGGATAGATTTCGGCCTGCCTTATTACTTCGAAAATGTCGGGACAGGTCCGTTGACAGTCAGTTATGATCCGGCCACAAAGAAATACAACGTCCAGGGCAAGGCGAAAATATTGCCTGTGGGAAAGGTAAAAACGGATGAAGCATTCAGCCTTCCCATAAGTGAAGGCGACATCGCGCGTCATATCGCATCAACAAAAACTCTTGACTGGGGCAGCCTGCCTGAGAGTGAAGTGCAGCGCGCTAAAGAAAACCTCAAGTTCTGCCAGGCAGTCGCTCAATTTGAAGCTAAGCAGCCTGTAACCGATTGGGAAACCGAGGATGGCGAACCTGCAAGACTGCTTTTCAGAACGGACGGAAGTATGAAGGGATCATGGGGAGCGTTCGGCTCTGACCTGCGCTTCGAATATGTCGGGCCGGGAGCAGTAAAGATGCTACAGCTCAAACCAAGCGGCAGATTCAAAGTGTATGGAACCGTTAGATCTCAGAAAACAGACCAGATATGCAAGAATGGCTGGATAGATAAAGAAGGAAGAGTAACTAGTACAGAGTAGAAAATTCTATTAGATCGCATTTATCGGCCCGGCGAGTTTTGTTCGCCGGGCTTTTTGCTGCCTGCACAAAGTTGTATGCATACTTGGTAACCGATCTATGTTTCAATTGCACAATATCAGACCGTTTGTTGATTGGCGTGAGAGGGAACAAAGATACCGGGGCATATTGAAAACGACAGGAGGCATTAGAAAATGAAATATCTAGGCGTCACGTTGCTGGCGTTGATGTTTGCAGCCGTTCCAACAATAGCATTCGCAGAATGTGGGTGTGAACCGGCGTGCCCTGCGCCATGCCCTAGTACTTGCCCGGCACCATGTCCGACGACAACATGTCCGACATGCCCTGCCGAGCCGGCCAATATCGGCGCTGGGCCGTGTGCAGACCTGGCAGATCTGTGTGGATGCGATTTCGACCAGGCATTTATGAGACTGATGTATCAACAGCACAGTGATATCGCTGCGCTTGCCACTCAGGGAATACAGTTGTCTACAGACAAAGGCATAAGAGACTTGTCAGGCAAGATTCGTTATGAGCAAACTAAGCAGAGCCAAAAGCTCTCTTACTGGGCACAAAAAGCGGGAATGTGCACACTGAACGCGGATTATAACAGGATTCAGGGTGTAATGGACAGTCTGAAGCAGTGCTGCGGCGGCGACTATAACGTTCCATATGTCAAGACAATGATCGGCTTACTGGAACAAAACAGGGATGCGGCACAGCTTGCGCTATCCAAGGCGACCGTGCCGGGACTTCGTGATCAGGCAAGGATTGTTGTGAACTCGACATCGAAGGAAATCGTCGCTCTCCAAAACTGGCTGTCGAGGTATGGCGAGGTCTGTCCGGTATGTCCGTCATCTGTGGGGGCTGGACCAAGCTGTCCGGCAGCAACCTGCCCTGCCCCTTGCCCGACGACATGTCCTACGCCTTGTCCTACGCCTTGTCCTACATGCCCATAACTCGGGTTAAGACAGCGTAAAACTAATGCCCCGCCGGATATCGGTGGGGCATTAGTTTGAAAGCAGTCTCTTGAGCATGTCTGCATTTTGCATGCCTTAGCTCAGCGAGAGTTTCGCCCTCCCGAGAAAAAGCTAAGGTTGAGCCGTTACCTGGATCAAAGCCAAGTTCAACACTTCATCGGCATGATCGACCAGATGGAAGGTCATCTCGTCCCGAACATTCGATGGAATGTCCTCAATATCGTTCTCGTTCTCCTTTGGCAGGATTACAGTCCGAATACCTGCTCTGTGAGCCGCGAGAACTTTTTCTTTGACCCCGCCTATGGGCAAGACACGTCCCCGCAGAGTAATCTCGCCGGTCATTGCCACGTCTTTGCGTACTGGGCGCTTTGTGAGCGCAGACGCTATTGCCGTAGCGATAGTGACACCTGCGGAAGGCCCGTCCTTGGGCACAGCTCCCTCAGGAACATGAATATGTATATCAGTGCGCGAACTGAACTCCTCATCGATACCCAGGATTCGCGCCCGAGAGCGGACATATGTCAGCGCGGCCTGAGCCGATTCCTTCATGACATCGCCCAACTGACCCGTCAAGATAAGATTGCCCTTATCCGACTTCATGAGCACCGTCTCAATTGAGATTACGTCTCCGCCGAACTCGGTATATGCAAGACCCGTAACGACGGCCACTTCATCCTTCTCCTCGGCCCGGCCAAAGTGATACTTCTGCGGTCCCAGATAGGTCTTGACATCCTTCTCGCGGACGGTGGTCTTTGTCTTCTTTCCGGTTGCGACTTCCTTTGCGACTTTGCGGCAGACAGTGCCGACCGCGCGCTCCATGTTGCGCACTCCGGCTTCACGCGTGTAGTCACGAATTATGTGCCGCATTGCCGAGTCTTGAATGGAAAGCAGATCACTCGTTAGCCCGTTTTCTTTTATCTGTTTGGGAAGAATGAAACGCTTTGCAATCTCCAGCTTCTCGTCCTCGATATAGCCGGAGAACCTGATAATCTCCATTCTGTCCCGCAGAGCCGGCGGAATCGTTTCTAGCACATTCGCGGTGGTGATAAACATCACATCCCGCAGATTGAACGGCACTTCAAGATAGTGATCACTGAAAGAATCGTTCTGCTCAGGGTCCAGAGCCTCCAGCAGAGCCGATGACGGGTCTCCCCTGAAATCAGCGCCGATCTTGTCTATCTCGTCGAGCATGAAGACGGGATTTCGAGCCCCTACCTGTTTGATCCCCTGTATGATCCTGCCGGGGAGCGCGCCGACATACGTGCGCCGGTGCCCGCGAATTTCAGCCTCGTCACGCACACCGCCGAGTGAGAGCCTGTAAAACTTGCGCCCCATGGACTTTGCGATTGACTTGCCGATGCTGGTCTTGCCGACACCGGGAGGTCCCACAAAGCACAGGATCGGTCCCTTGATATCTTTTGCCAGCTTGCGGACAGCCAGAAATTCGAGCACGCGTTCTTTGACTTTGTCCAGCCCGAAATGATCTGAGTCCAGGACTGTCTCAGCCTCTGCTATATCCAGCGACTCTTCTGTCCACGCAGCCCAGGGCAGCGCAATCAGCCAATCGAGATAATTGCGAATAACGGCCCCCTCGGGCGACGCAAACGGCATCTTGTCGAGCCGATCAAGCTCTTTCATCGCCTTGGACTCGACATCCTCGGGCATTTTGGCTTCGGCTATCCTTGCCTTATAATCATCGCCCTCGCTCGTGTGTCCGTCGCGGTCGCCAAGCTCCTGCTGGATCGCCTTCAACTGCTCGCGGAGTATATACTCACGCTGCATTTCACCCATTTCTTTTTCAACACGACTGCGGATATTGCGCTGGATATCCAGCACCTCCATCTCTTTTTGCAGCAGTGTGTTGAGCTTTTCCAGCCGTCCGATCACGTCGACCGTCTCCAGCACGTCTTGCTTGATCTCTGTCTTGATGGGCAGATGAGGAATAATCGTATCGACAAGCTTGCCCGGCTCTTCTATACCAGCCACATTCATCATCAGTTCAGGGGGAATCGGGTGACCGTTATAGCCGCCCTGGTTCTGAACGATCTGATCGAATGTCGATACGACGCTGCGCATCAGGGCTTCCACATTAGACCCTGTGACTTCACGGCTGCTCAAGATGCGGACTCTGGCCTTGAAGAACGGATCGGTGTGGACAAACTTTGTGATCTGCGCCCTTTCGATGCCCTCGAGGGTTACGCGGACTGTGCCGTCCGGCACGCGCAGGACCTGCATAACCTCGACAACAGTTCCGACCCAGTAGACGTCGTCAGGTGTCGGGTCCTCGACGGAGACTTCTTTCTGTGCGACAAGAAGCAGATACCGGTTCTTTTCAAGCGCATGATCGAGCGCTCGTATAGACTTTTCTCTGCCCAGAAAGAGCGGGAAAAGCATATGCGGGAAGTAGACGCTGTCCCTGACCGGAAGCACCGGCAGGATTCTCGGCAGCTTGCGAGGCATTTGCAGACCGCTCAGCGCTTGTGAAATATCATCCTGACTGTCATGATCCAAATAAGCCATACTACGACGCTTGCTTAACCTCGCTCAGAGTGACGAGCGTGGGTTCCTTCTTGTTGACGATAGTATCTTCTGTAATGATGCACTTCTTAACATCCTGGCATGAAGGCAGCTCATACATGATATTAAGCATGACTTCTTCGATGATGGAGCGAAGCGCTCTGGCACCCATTCCACGCTTCATCGACTCTTTTGCAATCGCTGTAAGAGCGTCATCGGTTACTACAAGATCGACGCCATCGTATTCGAAGAACTTCTTATACTGCTTGACAAGCGCGTTCTTGGGTTGAGTCAGTATCTTGACCAGAGCTTCTTCATCGAGCGAGTCCAGAGTAGATACGACAGGGAGCCTGCCGACGAACTCAGGTATCAGCCCGAACTTCAGGAGGTCTTCGGGCAGCACATGCTTGAACATCTCGCCCGGGTTTTTCTTGATCTTGCTCTTGACCTCGGCGCGGAAGCCCATGGAATTATCGGATATTCTACGTCCGATTATATCTTCGAGGCCGTCAAAAGCGCCGCCGCATATGAAGAGAACGTTTGTGGTGTCGATGTGGACATATTCCTGCTGAGGGTGCTTCCTGCCGCCCTGAGGCGGAACAGCCGCGACCGTTCCCTCAAGAATTTTAAGCAGAGCCTGCTGCACGCCTTCGCCGGAGACATCGCGCGTGATCGAAGGATTATCCGATTTGCGTGCGATCTTGTCGATCTCGTCGATGTAGATAATGCCCCGCTGGGCGTTCTTGACTGTGTCCTGAACGCTTCCGCCCGTATCGGCAGCCTGGAGGAGTTTGAGCAGAATGTTCTCGACGTCCTCGCCGACATAACCGGCCTCCGTAAGCGATGTTGCATCGGCTATGGCAAACGGCACGTTGAGAATCTTGGCCAGAGTCTGTGCCAGAAGTGTCTTGCCCGAGCCGGTCGGACCGATGAGCATAATGTTGGACTTTTGCAGTTCGACATCGGACATGTTGGCATTGATGCGCTTGAAGTGGTTGTAAACCGCCACAGAAAGCGACCTTTTAGCCTTTTCCTGACCGACTACATACTGGCTGAGTATTCGATAAATTTCCTTGGGCTTGGGCACGGCACCTATTGCGGAAAAATCATCGCTCTGTGCGGATTCGCCTTTTATTATATCGTTGCAAAGCTCGACACACTCGATACATATCCCGCCGTAGACACCTACGAGAAGCTTCTTTACTTGGTCGCGGCTCTTGCCGCAGAGCGCGCACCTCTCGCCGGTGCGATCATAACCGATCCTGGCCAAATTCGTGTCCCCCTACAAAAAACGGTGTGGGTTAATGAGTTATGAGTTGTGAGTTCAGAATGACAAAATTTGGGACGCCTATAATCTTGTAATTCGCTCACCAAAAATGAAACGCTTATCACTTGCACATTATTCAGATTGCGCTGAGAATCCACGATTATAGATCGCAAAGTTTTTTCGGGCTGGATCGGATATCCAGCCCGATCAAAGGCAATAATTAAATAATCAATACAAGATACTAAATCTAAAATTATTCTGTGGCTGTGAGGACTTTGTCGACTATGCCATATTCCTCAGCCTCTTCAGGTGACATGTAGAAGTCTCGATCAATATCTTTTTCGACCTTCTCGCGAGGCTGGCCGGAGTGTTTGGACAGTAGATCGACCAGCAGTGATTTGTAGCGAAGAACTTCTTTTGCCACAATATCGATATCCGAAGGCGTGCCGTGGAAACCGGCGCTGCCCTGATGGATCATAATCCTTGAGTTCGGCAGAGCAAGTCGCTTGCCCTTAGCGCCGCCGGCCAGCAGCACAGCGGCCATACTCATGGCATGCCCCACGCACATGGTCGCGACGTCGGGCTTTATTATCTGCATTGTATCATATATCGCCAGTCCCGCGATAACTGAGCCGCCAGGGCTGTTGATATAAAGTTCTATATCTCGATCCGGATCCTCTTTTTGGAGGAAAAGCATTTGAGCCATCACAAGGTTAGCGATATCATCGTCAATCGGGGTTCCTATGAAGATAATCCTATCCTTCAAAAGCCTGGAATAAATATCGTAAGCACGCTCACCTCGCGCACTCTGTTCCACAACCATCGGTACCAGCGCCATTAGCTGAACTCCTTTCAACTACCCTACGTTTTTAATATTGGAAGCATCAACCAGAAAATCTATAACTTTTTTCGTCAGAATTCGATTTCTGACGTCGGGCATGCTTTTTGTCCTGTCGACATAAGCCTTGATCGTCTCGACCGGGACCCTGTTCTCGCTCGCCATTGCCTGCAGCGCTTCCTCAACATCGGCATCTTCGACCTTGATATCTTCCTTTGTGACTATCTCGCCCAAAACCAGGCTGCTCTTGAGCTCTTTCTTCGCCGACTCTTGATACTCGGCGCGCAGGTCTTCGATCTTGATATCCCTGTATTTTAGAAAGTCGTCTATTGTAAGTTTGCGCTTTTTAAGCTGCTCGGCAAGGTCTTCCATACGCTTCTCGACGCCCTCATTGACCAATACGCCGGGGAAGTCGGCTTTCGCGTTTTCGATCACCTTGTCCACTACCTTATTCCGTACTTCATCGTCCGCCGCATGCGCCTCAGACTCTTCCATTATGGATTTTACTTTCGCACGCAGTTTTTCTACGGTGTCGATAGGCTCGGCGACAGGTTCCTCGCCCTCTTTTGGCTCGGGAGCAAAGTTTTCTTTGACCCACTCGTCCGTAAGTTCGGGCACTACCTTCTCATGAATCTCGCACATCTTGACTTTCCAGGCAATTGTCTTGCCGCGCAGGTCCTCGGCCTGGAAATCTTCAGGATAGGTGACGCTGATGATTTTTTCTTCGTCCGGGTTCATACCGGCAAGACCCTCATTGAACTCCGGCAGAGCATCACCGATATCGAATACATTAGACTTCATCTCGGCGTCCGGTTCGCTGTCGTCCTTCATCTCGACACGAACGACATCACCGACTCGCGCTTCACGGTCATACACATCAGGGAACTGAGTATTCCTTTCAAGGATGTCCTTGATATTCCCCTCGACACCATCGTCGGTCACTGCCTTGACATTGCGCTCAGCCTCTATACCCTTGTAATCGCCCAACTCGACCTTCGGCTCAAGCGGCACGAGTGCTTTGAACTCAAGCGGCTCGCCAAGCTCGAATTTTACGATATCGACATCGGCAGGGGCATACGGGTCTAGCTTGCTCTCTTCCAGAGCTTCCATATAAGCGCCCTTGAGGAGTATGTCTGCCGCTCTTTCCTTGACTGCTTCCTGATCAAGCACATGCTCCAGAACGACCCTGGGAGCCTTGCCCTTTCGGAAACCGGGAATATTGGTCGACTTGCCCAGTTTTGCATAGGTCTCGTCAATGGCTGCGTCAACTTTCTCGGCATCAACCTGGATATGCAGTTCCACCTCACAAGGGCTGATCTGCTCCTGCTTCACCAACATGTTGTTCTTCTCCAATCTGGATTTGCACACAAAAAAAGGATACAGGACGTTAGGCACTCGCCGCGCATGCGTGCTTAGTGTCCGCTATCCTATACCCATTTTGTTGAATTTGGAGCGGGGGACGGGACTCGAACCCGCGACATCCACCTTGGCAAGGTGGCGTTCTACCACTGAACCACCCCCGCACGCTATTTCATTTACCTATTTACCGGCTGTGGTGGGCGAGAGGAGAGTTGAACTCCTACGCCTTGCGGCACTAGATCCTAAATCTAGCGTGTCTGCCATTCCACCACTCGCCCGTGAGTGGTGGACGATCAGGGACTCGAACCCTGGACCAATGGATTAAGAGTCCACTGCTCTACCAACTGAGCTAATCGTCCACGCGACTTGTTTAAGCCGGAATAATTATACCAACCCTGCTCAAGACCGTCAAGTATTGCCCCTGCGTCATCAAGCAAAGATATTATATCAGCGGCTGGCTTTCTCTGTCAATAACAAAAATTGGTGATGGGTGCCGGGGGTTAAGAGTTAAGAGTTAAGAGTTAAGAGTTAGGGGCCGGGGGGTTGGATGGGGTGGGCAAAAAGATACACGGAACGGTAGTAAAGATCGTCAATAGCCGGATTCGGAGATCCTTACCCATCAAATATTAAAGATGGCAGAGAATGGGATTAAAATCCCAAATACATTGGTCAGGGATTCAAATCCCGGACCATCAGAACTTTTTGACTTTCCAACTTTATGACTTTATGACTTTTTGACTTTATGACTCACGCTCACATCCCGACGTAATCAGCGGCAGACTCGCCGGCTACGTATCCTGTTGAGAACGCGGCCTGGAGATTGTAGCCGCCGGTTTGGGCGTCTATATCCATAACTTCCCCTGCGAAGAACAATCCCGAAACCAGCTTCGACATCATTGTTTTCGGATCGATCTCTTTTATGCAGACTCCTCCGGATGTCACAATCGCCTCATCCAGCGGACCCATGCGCACCACTTCGGTCCTGAGGTCTTTAAGCAGATCGACAATCCGCGCACGCTCCTGCGCTGTAATGCTGTTGACGGGCTTATCGCCATCGAGACCGCTGATATATACAAAGACATCGACAAGCAGCCGGGGAAGCAGTTCGTGCAGATAATTTTTCAGGTGTCTGGTCTGCTTGAAGTCTCTGATGAGCCTCTGGTGCAGTTGCTCGCTTGATAGCGCCGGTTTTAGATCGATTGAGATAATAAGGCGGCCTTTGCCGAGAAGCGATGCGACATGCCTGCTGAGTGTGAGTATAATCGGGCCGGATACGCCGTTGCCGGTAAAGAGCATCTCGCCGAACTCTGAAGCTATCTTCTTTGGCTGATCCTGACCTTTGATCTCCATAAGTAGAGCCGCCTCGACATTGCGCAGAGACAGACCCTGCAGGTCTTTGATCCAGTCTTCTTTTGTGATCAGAGCTGAAAGAGCCGGTCTGGGCGTGATTATCGTATGGCCGAGATCGCGGGACATGTGATATCCGTCGCCAGTCGAGCCGGTTTTGGGGTATGACGCGCCGCCTGTCGCTATTATCACCGCGTCAGCGTCCATCCGTCCGCCGTAGAGTTTGACGCCTGTCACATGGCCGTCCTCTACGTCGATAGACTTAGCGGTCGCGTTATATTTGATGCGCACGCCAAGCTCGCTGATCCACTTTTCAAAGGCTTCTACCACGTCCGAAGCACTGTCGGATACGGGAAAGACTCGTCCGCCGCGCTCCTCCTTTGTCTCGACACCCATCTTGTGGAGAAAGTCGAGCAGATCATCTCTGAAGTAGCGTGAGAAAGCGCCATATAGGAACCTGCCGTTAGGTGAAAATGCTTCTATGAACTCGTTGAGGTCGGCTGTGTTGGTGATATTCGCCCTACCCTTGCCGCTGATGCGTACCTTTCGTGCAAGTTTTGAGCCTTTTTCCAGCAGCACGACCGATGCGCCGCACTCAGCCGCTCTGCCCGCCGCTATCATACCGGCGGCGCCGCCGCCTATCACTATCACTCGTGGAGTCTTCATTGAGTTTTAGCCCTGGGCATAGCCCGCACCCTCGATGCAAGTATCAGCGAAATCGCCACAACGACAGTGCCTCCGAAGAATGTTACAGGGTATCCAAGTTTTGCCCACAAAAAGCCGCCTATAAGAGGCACCAGCACCGCCGCGGCATGGTTAAATGTCACACCCATTGACAGAGCGGGAGTGAGGTCTGCCGGGTCGGCTATCTTTTGCAGATAGGTCGTCAAGCACGTGGTTGACAGATAGAAAAAATTGTCCAGGCAATACAGAATAAACAATACGTGCTCATGGTGGATCAGGGCATACCCCAAAAAGACGAGTATCAGCGCGCTGTAGCTGGTCATCAGAATATAACGCTCGCCTATGCGGTCGATAAGCTTGCCCACAATTGGGCCGCCCAGAATATTTACGACACTATTGATGATCATCAGCAGAGCGATTGTCTTAAGATGCGTATGATAGACCTTTGTAAGGGCGTAAACTGCAAAGGTCATGAATACCTGTTTGCGGCAGCCCTCGAGAAACGTTAATCCGTAATAGAGCTTATAGCGCGACTTGAAGACAAGTTTCGGCTTGTCCGGGTGGCAGATGTCTCGCCTGATAGGCAGCATAACAAACGCCGCGACCAGTATCCAGCAGCTCCCGAACACAAACCACTGCGGATAGGTGAACCCATGCCCTACAATCCGCACGGCGAGCATGCCCGCCAGTGCTCCCATGCTCGATACGCAGAGTGTCTGGCCCAGGCGTTTGCCCTTGATATTTGCACGCGCAAGGTTCAGGACAAGTGAAGACTGCAGGGGCATCCAGGAGTGGAAACCGACGCTCCATATGAATGAGAAGACAAGCAGTGTAGGGATTCCATGGACGACTGCATATGCGCCCATGCCTATTGCCATAAGAAAGAGTGCCATCGAACCAAGCAGCGGCTCGGCTATCTGCGCTGCCAGTGCGGCGACCCCCACGCACAGAAAACCCGGCAGCTCTCTGACGGCTTCCACATAGCCAAGCTGCTCCGGCCTGATCCTGATAGATTCGGTGGCGAAGTTATAGAACACTGCGCTGTAGATGCCGAACCCGAAATTCAGCACAAGTATCGCAGTCCAAAGGAGCTTGAGATCACGGCTCAGCGAATTGATTTTCTTAATAACTTGCAAGCTGCGCTCCGTAGATAGCTGAGAGCGGAGAGTAGAGAGCTAAGAGCCCGGACCGGTTGTCGCTCAGTCAACTGCCTATTGATTTGTTTTTTTGCAATCGGCTCTCAATACGAAAAATATAAAAAGCCAAACGCCCCCGTTTTCCGGAGGCGCACATTATAAACCATATAAGATGTCAGTTTCTTGCAGCGTCAGGTTCAAAAAACGCAAACGGTTTATATAACCAATCAAATATAAAATATGAATTACTAAATACTAAATTAATTGTTGTCTGTGATGCCGGGCCAAGTGTGAGGCGCACAGGATATCTTCCGCTTGATGCGGGCCAATGCATTATCGACCGACTTGGTCTTGCAGCGAAGCTCACAGGCGATCTCACGATACGATTTGCCGACCTGATAGCCCGAAAGCACCTGCCACTCGAAATCGGAAAGCAGACGCCTGAGCATGTCCTGCAGTTGATAGTTGTCCTCGCGCTTTAGGACAAGTTCCTCAGGATCGATAGTATCGTCGGATATGAGGATGTCGGCCAGGTTCCATTCGCTGTCGCTGTCTTCAGACGGATATTCGAGCGATACGGAAGTATTCAGTGGAGTCTGTTTGCGGCGCGTGGCTGTCTTGATAGCCGTGATGACGTGCCGCTCGATGCATATGCGTGCAAATGAGAGGAACGAAATATCCTTCTCGGGGCGGTAATCGACTATTGCCTGCCACAAGCCGATCATTCCGATCTGCAGCAGGTCTTCTTTCTCAGCTCCCATAAGGAAGTATGATCTTACTTTCGTCCTTACGAGGCTTCGATATTTGTAGAGCAAAAACTCAGAGGCTCTTTCGTCGCCATGCTGTGCGATGGAGACGATATCCTGATCCGACAGGACGGCATAGCGCGACTGTGAGAGACTTCGCTCTTCTTGGAACTGGTCCTGCACGCCTTCACCCCTATAATTATTCTTCATCATTCACAACGTCTATGGCCAGTTTAGTCAGCATTACGGCAGCCAACCCGGCCGTCAGAGCAGCAGCGGCCGTAAGTGCAATCGGCAATTCGGCTATTGTTTTGTCACCGAAACGGATCCTCACGGCCTTGGGGCGACCACCGGCCACCACCTTTTGGATATCTTCCAAAAGGTCCACGGCAACATTCAGCACTCCGCTGAGTTTATCAGCAGTCGATGCTGAGATCAACCCTGTCTCGGCCTGCTCGCGCTCGATACTCATATCAGCAAGGATTATATAACAATATGAGCACAGTTGGCAAGGATTACAAGCTCAACATGCCGAAAAAACTGATAGTTTTACGCTGTGGAAGCCTGTATCAGCGGAACGAGACGCAAAAAGCGGACGTAAAACTGTTTGGCGGCTGTGCATTTTGGTTTCTTCAGGGCATATTGTTATAATGAAACTGATGCTCTATATGGCAATAGATATTCGGAGGGTACTTGAATTGAAGCGTTTATATCTGTTTGCAATCGCAGCAATATATATGGGAGCAATGGCTGTATCAAATGCATGGCCTGCTGCCATAACCGTCAACATCGCGCAGAAAACCGCGATCAGCGACACTAATGACCTGAGCATAAAACCACTGCGCATCGAAGACAGCCAGATCGGCCTGCTTGTGAACAGCAATATTCTTGATCCTCAGGATTTCATGCTCAAGACCCCTGGTCTCAAAGAAAAATATGATATATATGTCTGCGGCAGCTACTTTGGTCAACGGAGCGCAAAGCAGTTCGCTGATGGAGTCGTGTTCAGCATACCCGGCAGGGTTGTGCATCCTGACTTGATGCGTTGTCTCAATGCGCTTAAAGACAAGATCAAGCCCGAAGTTGACCGCTTGTCCAAGATCAGCGGATCAGAGCCGATGAGGGTCGTGTGGACGCTGCGGCAGGCCAATGACTGGGTGAAGTCGGGGATCAGGAGCGATGAATCATACAGGTCACTCGACATTATCATAAACCCGTCCGGGCACATGCTCAAAAAAATGCCATGGCGAACCAGGCTGGATGCGGAAGGAACCGTCAAGGCCATCTCAAACTCCTGCTGGTATCTGCAAAAGGCCAGAGCCAGAATGTATGAAGTGATCAAGGATCCCGATCTGCGCAACTCAGCAGTTGTGGCTATGACCCCCGTAACCTTAACGACAAACTATGTGGAGAGCAAACGACAGATTGTAGTAAAGGTCGTCAACGACTGCAATCTGCCAATAAGCGGAACGATCACATATGCAGTGCCCAAAGGTTGGAAGACTGATGCAAAGTCTCCCAAATTCGAGAACCTGGGAGCCGGAAAGACATATCAGGCGGCCATTAAGCTGATTGCGCCGTCAAAGGATGCTCAAGTCGCCTCCGGTATCCGAATCGCCGCAAATGTGACCGTTACTCAGGACAAATACACAGCTAAGGTCAAGCTGATCAACTCTTTGGATTCAACCATAAAGTAGAAAGAAAGCATTGTAAGAGGTGTACGCTTGATCGATCTACTCTCAAAAGCTCTCGGCGACAGCGGCCTTGTGCAGTCATTTTCGGGAGTACGCACCGTATTCGGCAGCGGCCCCGACATCTCGGATGAGCATAAGGCGCTGGCTTGGGCATACGGCTATTGCTATGTCAGAGCTTGTGTGCCGGGACCGAAACCCGTTTTGCTGCTAGGCCGTGACCCGAGGCCGACCGGTGAGGCATTGGGTAAAGCTCTTGTCAGAGGATTTCTTGCAGGCGCTGACTCATTGAGGTGTTCTCCGAAGATTGTCGATCTAGGAATCATTACCACGCCTCTGGCCGAGACAGCCGTCAGAGCGCTTAATGCGGACGGCGGCGTGATCGTCACTGCCAGCCACAACCCGATCATGCACAACGGCTTCAAATTCCTCACGGGATGCTCTAAGGCAAAAAAGTCTCACACGGCTCCACCTGGAGCACTGCTCTCAGCTTTCATGATGGCTGAAGTTATTGCCAATGTCGCGAAAGTCGTCGAATCAGCGGATGGCGAGATTACGCAGCACATAAACGGCATAAGTCCTGCCGTTCTTGAATCGGCGCTTTCATGGCCTGATAATGAGTCTTCGCGAATCCAGGCCGAGAGAGCGTACCTGGACATAATAGGCCGCGACTGGGGTATTGCTCCTCACTGCCTAAAGCCGCTTACACTCGGCCCTGCCCTGCTCGATCCGAACGGAGGCGCAGGATGCGGCATTGACGCAAGAGTCCTGGAGCACTTCGGTGTGCGCGTAATTGAGATCAATGCCGAGCTAGGCTATCCAGAGCATGGAATCGACACTGACGGGATCGACCCCGCAAGCGGCAGACATATGCTTATGCGAGTGGCAAGGGCTGCTGCCAGAGAGCGGGCGCACTTTGGTGTGGCATTCGACTATGACGCCGATCGAGGCAATCTCGTGCTGCCCGGCCACGATGAATCGGCTATCATTGCGCCTCAGCGCGTGGCGGCGTTTAATGTCGCGCTGGCCCTAGCCCGACGCAAGCTCAATGGCGGTGAGAAAGGCAAACTTGCCGTGGTAATGAGCGACGCGACTTCGCTTGCATGCGAAAGAGTTGCTGCAGCTTTCGGCGCAAAAGTCTTTAATGTAGAGACTGGTGAGATCAATGTGGTCACCAAGATGCACAAGCTCAGAATGGACGGCTACGACGTTCCGGTTGGAGTCGAAGGAGCCAACGGCGGCACAATCTTTGAGACAAGCACCTGCCGCGACGGCCTTCAGGCGGCTCTCTCCGCAGCTCTGGCTGAATCGCAGCCGGAGGTCGCTCAGGAATGGGTCAGAATATCCTCCATGGCAAATGGAACGCATCTCGATCCGTCACAGACTCTGAGCCTGCAGGAATTGGTCAATTCAGTGCCTACAAACTCCAATGTAATGCTCAGACTCACCTGCCCGCCTATCGAGCATGGTGCGCTCAAAAACAGCATCGAGAAATACTTCACCCGCAAGCTCTGGCCGGAGCTTCAGCACAGGTTCCAGAGTTACGAATTCCAGAACTTCGAGGGCACCGAAAGGGTCAAAGAACGCACGGGAGACGAAAGCGGAGCCTGGCGTGTGATGCTTTCCGGCCCTGACCGGCGCGCATTTGTCTTCCTGCGCGGATCCAGGACTGAAGCCGGCATCTGGCGAATGATAGTAGACGCCGATGACCCCTCGGATTTTAGCGTGCTCGAACCCGCTGCAAGAGAAATGTTCGAATCGGCTGTATAATCACCGATATGGGTAAACTGATACCGTGGAACGCGCGAATTGCACGTTGTTTGTGCAGGAGGCCGTTACGATGAACGAGATGGACATCGAGGCGCGCGCGGTTTTGGAGGAATTCCAGGGTCAGCCGGAAGAAATAAAGCGAATATTCCTATATGTGATTTGTCAGACTATGTTGCAGGCAGGCATGCTCCAATTGATGGGAGCTTTTGATAACAAAGATATCGGCACAACACTTATCTTCAGAAACCCCGATACCGGCGAGGTCTTTGAGATAGCAAAACCGGAGTTGACTGAAGAAGAAGACCAAAATATGAAGGCGCACATCCAGGAGTTGCTGCAGGAACACGCGAATGCCGTTTAACAAAATGCCCGGGAGCCATAAGCTCCCGGGCATTTTGATTTAGTATTTGAGATTTATTATTTTATATTTGGCTGGTGGCGATAGGCTTTCCCATAATATCCCGTGGAAATGACTCTGCACCATTTAGACTCTCTACCCTCCACTTTCCACTCTCCACTTTTTTCAGAAAGTTCCTCTCAAGATCGGCTTCAAGATGGAATGATATTTATGAGCGGCGAGCAGGGAAAGGAGAAATATATGGCGGCTGTCGGAATTCCGGACGTCCACCAGGACCGCTCAGTTCGGCTTACAAAGCGAGAACTTGAGGTTTTATCTCTCGTTATCGAAGGCAGATCCAGCAAGGACGTTGCCGACGCTTTGTATGTGAGCAAGCGGACAGTGGATTTCCACTTAGCCAACATATATGACAAGCTCCAGGTATCCAACAGAGTGCAGGCTTTCCGCAGAGCGACCAGATTGGGACTCATCCCTCTGGAAGCCACCCTGTCGGGGAACTAGCCGGGTACCTAGCCCAGTCTCGTAGGCGCGGCGGTCGCATCTTTATGGTGCGGCCGTTGTGCTATTACCGGGATAATTTCAGCAAATGTAGACTGCCGTCCGAACAACTCAGGGCACACAGCGAACCGTCTTTTGAATAAGCACAGCGCAGCGGCTTTGCCTGCAGTTTCATAACCTGCTTCAGAGTGCCGGAGCCACCCGTGATAAACACAGCATTATTTGCGTCTCTGAGCAGGACTTCCCCCTTTGAGGTCACCAGAATCGGATCAGTCTGGAAGAACGCAGAGCCCTTCTCCCACAGTCGCGTGCCGGATGCGTCTTGAAGCACCGTACGTTTCTCAATCATAGACTTGCCCTTATGCTCGATCACCTCGGTATAGTTGATGCAAACATACTTGCCTGTCGGATCAAACAGCACTCTTGTCTTTTCTGACGCGTCGATACTTCCGCGCGCGATCTCACGTCCGCCCACTCCGATAATCTCATATGAGCCGTCCGCACAGCGATTGTTTGGAAGATAACGCACTGCAAGCCTGCCGGATACGCCGAGTTTTTCCACATTCGGCAGTGTTGCAAGATCGGCATCCTGATGCCAGGCGCGCCGACCGTCAACGCTCCTTCGCTCAACAGATGAGTCCTGCCATGTTCCAAATATTATATCCTCGCCGTCCGGCTCCACATACAGAGAAACAACTGCGCCGGGAGCGGTCCACCACTTGTAATACTTGCGGTGCGCGCCTATATCGACGACATAAACGCGTTTTGTGCCCGTGCCGATCACAAATCGCGCACCGCCGTCAATGCTGCATGAGTCCGCAGACCAGACAGCGCCATTGACACGCAAATCCCAGCAAATTTTCCCTTTATTATCCAGAAAAGTGCATGTCGTGTTGTCACGATCGAGATGGGAGAATGCCATGGAATAACTGCCGTCCGGGCAAATAACAACTCTGTCTATTCCAGGCACGGCAGATATGTATTGTTTCTTACCGGCGATATTGTAGACGCATACAGCGCTCTTGCAATCAACGGCGGCAAGATATTGGCCATTGGAAGAAAAAGTGAGGTCTGTTAATTTATTGGTAGAGGTCTGCCAGGCCATATTTACCCTGGTGTGGCCTGCAGCAGCCCCGACAACAGCAGTGGAATGATGCCTGTCCGCAGTGCGAATTATACCTGGGACGGCACAGCAAACCAGTAAAATAGCCGCCATCAACATTAGCGCAGCGTAGGTTTTATTTGCCTTTCCTCCGGTCATCCTGCTATTATTTTCCCAAAAATACAGTCGATTGGCAACGTTCAAAGCATAGCACTCGTCTGATATACATGTCAATGTAATTGAAAGGAAATAACCCATGACAAACAGACGTTACTTATATGCGGTTATCGCGCTTATATGGACATCTCTGGCAGCCTGCGCAGCAAATGCGCAAATAAGCACAGGCATACAGGCACCCGATTTCACACTGCCCACGCTTGACGGCAGGACTTTTACTCTCTCGGACTGTTTCAAGGATCAGCCCTCGGTTGTGGTGATGAACATCTGGGCGACATGGTCCCCATTGTGCAAGGCCGAGATACCTTACCTGATCGACTTACAGAGTAAATATCAGTCGAATAATAATGTCACCATACTAGGTGTCGCGCTAGACCAGGAAAAGAGCAAGGTTGACGATCTGGCAAAGAGTTTATCTATCAACTACACAATCGCTCTGGATTATGGCGGCAGCAAGACCGGCAGCAGCTATAAAATCGGCGATCTTCCGATGACCTGCATAATCGATAAGAAGGGCATCATTCGATATGTCCATGTCAGTTTCCCAATGCGTGATGAGAGCGATCAGAAAAAGGAAATAGCCAAGATTGAAGGTGAAATAAAGACCCTTCTCGACGAGAAGTAGTTTCTTAGCATTATCACAAAGAAGATTCCCCGGCTCCGCTCGGAATGACAGTGTACGGTCACTTTGATCTCATCACGAATAGTTCGGGCTAGGTTGTTGAGTTGACCAGTTCCGCTGAGATATCGTTGAGCAGCAGCAGACCTTTGTGTGTGACCCTCAGGCGGCTGTCAGAAAGCTCTACAAGCTCTTTCGATTGAAGAGACTCTATTTCTCGGGCAAACTCTTTGATTATATCTGAGTTTGTCTTTTTACTTAACTCGTCCAGGTCTACACCATCGATCATGCGCAGGCTGAGGATGAGTGTCTCTGCAAGATATGCCCTGCCTGTCAAATGCTCCGAAAATGTGATTGCATCTCCTCCCGATTCAATTGCTGCAGCATAATCTTCCGGGTCCTTAATGCGGACTGCGCGATCACCGAACACATAACTTGTCGCCCCTGCCCCCAAGCCATAGTAAGGCTCGTTTCGCCAATAGACCTGATTGTGGCGGCACCTATACTCAGAACGCGCAAAGTTGGATACTTCGTAATGCTCAAAGCCGGCCTCGCGAGTCTTTGCGATTGCCAGCTCATACATAGCGATCTGTTCGTCTTCTTCCGGCAGAGTAATCTCATCCTGGGCGCAAAGTTCGCCGAACTTGGTCCCTTCCTCTATTGTCAGCTCGTAAAGCGAAATGTGCTCCGGTTCCAGCCCGAGAGCCGCATAGAGCGTGTTTTCCCAGTGATTGAGCCTCTGGCCGGGCATAGCGAAAATTAGGTCTATGCTTATATTGTCGAACCCGGCTCTTCGCGCACAGTAGTATGCATCCACTGCCTGCTTTGAGTCGTGCGCTCGTCCAAGCATTGCCAGGTAATCGTCATCAAAGGACTGAACGCCGATGCTCAATCTGTTAAAGTTTTGCTCGCGAAGTTGTGCCAACTTGCACTCATCGACAGTGCCGGGGTTCGCCTCAATAGTGATTTCAGCATTCTCAGAAATGCCTATTCTGTGCGATATTGCAGAGAGAATATCGCCGAGTTGGCTGGCAGAAAGGACTGTCGGAGTGCCGCCGCCGATATATACGCTGTCGAGCTTATCAGGTGTGTCTTGTGACCGCTCAATCTCAGAGATCAGAGCGTGAACGTATTCATCAAAGTGCGATTCCATCCCCGGGTATGAGTTAAAGTCGCAATAATGGCATTTGGAGAGGCAAAACGGTATGTGTACGTACGCGGCTCTCACAGGAGCCGCATTATTAAGATGCATTATTTTTTCGCCCAGTCGGTAATGTTTGGCTGCCTGACAATGTATGAATATGCTCCGAGCGCCGCCTTAGCGCCGTCACCGGCAGCTATTATTATCTGCTTTTCCGGCACTATGGTTACATCCCCGCCCGCATATAGGCCGGGAATGCCTGTGTGGCCTGCGCAGTCCACGGGTATTTCACCATACTTATTAAGCTCGACCAGACCCTTTATAAAATCCGTGTTCGGTGTGAGGCCGACCTCAACAAAAACACCATCCAATGCCAGCTTCTTGATCGTGCCGTGGTCTTCTACTATTATACTGCTTACAAATGTCTCGCCCAAAATTTCTTTGACCGATGTTTCGAGCAGAATTTCGACGTTGTCCGCCTGCTCCACCTGATCGATCATGACTTCATCGGCTCTGAGCTTGTCTGTAGACTCGATGATATAGACTTTCGGACATATCTTCATGAGCTGAACTGCGGCGTCGAGGCCCGAATTTCCTCCTCCGACAATCGCAACGACTTTACCAGAAAACAGAGGGCCGTCGCATGTGGCGCAGTATGTCAGTCCTCTGCCGGTAAACTCCTTCTCGCCAGGCACATTCAGAAGGCGCGGCGATTTGCCTGTAGTCACAATTACTGCGCGTCCGAAGAATGTGCGCTCGTCAGCCGTATCTACTTTGAACCCGCCTTCGATGAGGGATATCCTGGATGCTCTGGTGTATTCGAGCCGGACATCGAACTGCTTTAAGTGCTCCTCAAATTTTTGCACCAGTTCGGTACCGGGGATATATATATAGCCCAGATAGTTCTCGACGCACGAACTCCACATAGCCTGGCCGCCGATATTCTCTGTAATTATCAGCGTATCCAACTGCTTGCGCGCAGCATATACACCTGCGGTCATACCGGCGGGGCCGGCTCCCAGGATTATCAGGTCATAGTGAGTCTTGTCCATTCCGCGTCTCTATGAGCCGATCAGTTCCTCGATCTTTTGCTTATTGAAGCCTATTACCACCTGGCCGTCTATTTCTATCACAGGCACGCCAAGCTGCCCGGACTTCTGGACCATCACATTTCGCGCTTCAAGATCGGTTGCGACATTGTAGTCCGTAAACTCTATACCCTTTTCACTTAAGTAATCCTTTGCAAGCCTGCAATACGGGCATGTGGGCGTTGAATATACTGCGATGTTCTTCATAATTAACCTCCGCTATGTTTTGCTTACAATCATCGTATACCCGAGTTTGATGTTTTATAACCGATTTATGGAAGAGCTTTATTGAGATTGTTACGATGGAAAGAGTTCAGTTCTCCGGGAAACAGTCTTTATACTTCGCGGGCGAATGCCCCGGAGGTTGGTCTTTTTTCAAGGATGCTTCGGCACAATCGGAAGCTGTCTCAGAATGCTTCGCTAAGATACGAAGAATTATTGAAACACATTCCAAGTTCCCCGATTCGGCGACAACACAAGTGTATAAATCTATCAATGCTGCTAAAACAGGCAACCAATGAC